>DBNZ01000147.1 GCA_002299495.1 Methylococcaceae bacterium UBA659 | reverse complement strand
AGCGGATCATAACGACGCCGGCCATCACAGCGGTGAGCTATGACTAACGGCTTGTATAACGCTCTCTTTGTCTCTAACATGCAGGTGTCCACTTAGTTGAAGGTGGACTCGCTCGGGCAAACGGGATTTTGCGAATTCGGCAAAGGCTCGCGAAAAGGTCCACTCATCGGGAACATCGTTTTTACGCTCCCAGCCACATATCCGTCTTAAGACTATATCGGTTTCGAGCCGATCCAGCAGTGCTCGCGTTGTCGGCATGTTATAAACCATGAATAGATGGCTTAGAACAGCGATTCCCACATGTTATCTACCTTGTCGATCACTTCTTTGGTCATTGCTATCGGCCTGCCCCATTCGCGGTGGGTTTCGCCCGGCCATTTGTTGGTGGCGTCGAAGCCGACTTTGGAGCCTAGGCCGGACACCGGCGAGGCGAAGTCTAGGTAATCAATCGGGGTGTTTTCTAAAATCATCAAATCCCGGGCCGGGTCCATGCGGGTGGTGATGGCCCAAATGACATCTTGCCAGTTGCGGGTATCGACATCGTCATCGACGACGATGACGAACTTGGTGTACATGAATTGGCGCAGGAACGACCAGGTGCCGAACATGACCCGCTTGGCGTGGCCGGGGTATTGTTTTTTCATACTGATGACGGCCATGCGGTAGGAGCAGCCTTCCGGTGGCAGGTAGAAATCGACGATTTCCGGGAATTGCTTTTGCAAAATCGGCACGAACACTTCGTTTAAAGCCACGCCCAGAATGGCCGGTTCGTCGGGCGGGCGGCCGGTGTAGGTGCTGTGGTAAATCGGGGCTGGCCGTTGGCTGATGCGTTCGATGGTGAACACGGGGAATGTATCGACTTCGTTGTAATAGCCGGTATGGTCGCCGAACGGGCCTTCGGAGGCAGTTTCGCCGGGGTAAATAAAGCCTTCCAAGACGATTTCGGCGCTGGCGGGTACGTGCAAATCACTCAACAAACATTTGGCGACTTCGGTTTTGGCGCCGCGCAGCAAACCGGCGAAGGCGTACTCGGACAGCGTGTCGGGTACGGGCGTGACGGCGGCGAGTAGGGTCGCAGGATCCGCGCCTAAGGCGACCGCGACTGGGAACGGCCGACCCGGATGCGCTTGTTGCCATTCGCTAAAATCCAATGCTCCGCCCCGGTGCGCTAACCAGCGCATGATGACTTTGTTTTTGGCGATCACTTGCTGGCGGTAAATGCCCAGGTTTTGCCGTTCCTTGTGCGGACCTTTGGTGATGACTAAGGGCCAGGTGATTAACGGCCCGGCGTCCTCCGGCCAGCAGGTTTGGATGGGGTAATCGCCTAGGTCAATTTCATCGCCTTGGCGCACGATTTCTTGGCAAGGCGGTTCTTTGACCAGTTTGGGGGCCATGTTTAGCACTTGCTTGAACAGCGGGAATTTTTCAAACGCATCCTTCATGCCCTTGGGCGGCTCCGGTGCTTTCAGGTGCGCGAGCAATTCGCCGATGCCGCGCAGTTCTGAAACCGATTCCGCCCCCATGCCCATCGCCACCCGGCGCGGGGTGCCGAACAGATTGGCCAATACCGGGATGTTGGCGTGGTGCGGGTATTGGAACAGCAGGGCGGGTCCGGCTTGTTTCAGCACCCGGCCGCAGATTTCGGTCATTTCCAGGTAAGGGTCAACCGGTGCGGTGATGCGTTTGAGTTCGCCTTGTTTTTCCAGTTTCCTGATAAAGTCTCGTAGGTCTTTGTAATGCATGATTTATTTTTTCTGTTATGGGGTGGTGATGTGTGCTGGCCCTGCACAAAATCGCAGGCTTATGATCCAGGCTTGATAAGGCCCGACCGTGGCTCTGGGTTGGATGCGCTTAACTTAGCGGGTAGTGGCTCACGGTGGCCAGTCTACGGTGATACCTGGCGATTAAGAGGCAGGGACAAATGGACTGGGTTATGGCCATCCTGATTAGCTGAGACATCTTGCTAATCAGGAACTTTAAAGGGTCGGATCAATAACAGTTAAGCAAAACCAGAAAATTTTTTAACACTCCGACTTGACAAAATTATGAACAGTTAATGTACGCGTATGCGGGTGTATCACAGCATGCTCTTAACTTCCATCAGCTCCAGTGCAATTTCCCGGCGCAATAAAAAATCGCGGCGGGAATGGCTGATGCTGTAGGGGATTTTTGGGTTTTTCTCGTACTTGACGGCGGTGCGGATAATGCCTATCCATTGCCGGTCGTTGTCTTCCATTTCCTTGAAGCGGTTGCGGATGCGCTCCAGTTCCTGGTTGCAATAGGTGATGAAGCCGGCTGCGTAGAATACGCTGTTTTTCAGGTAGTCTTGCAAGGCGTCCAGGTCGCCGTAGATTTCCTCGACCACTTCGTCAAAACTGCGCGGTTCAGGTGTTTTTTCCGGTTTTTCCGGGCCTTTTTTGACGGCTTCGGTGACCGTGTCCAGCACTTCTTGGGCCGTGCTTTTTGCGGTGGTTTTTGCAGTGCGGGCAGGGGCGGAAGCAGGCGCCACCACGGATTTGAGCACGTCCCACAAGCCGTAACGTAGGTAATGGCTTAAGCCGCCTTCGCGTTTATTGTCGTCCGGGCCTTGGTAGAAAGCTTCCAGGGTCTTGATTTCGGCGGCGCGTTCGGTCAACAGGCGCTCGCGGGCTTGCAGCGGCTTGGCGATGAAGGCTTCGACGGCGACCCGGCCAAAACGCAAGAACAGCACTTGGAAGCCGTGCCTTATCCGGGCCTGCTCTATGCCTTCGTCGATATGCCAATGCAGCAGAGTTTTGCGTACGTCCTCAGTGTCCCAGAGCAGTTCCTGGGTTTTTAGCACGATTTGGTCGATCAAGGCTTGCAAGGCCAGGGCAAGCTGGTCGGTCAGCTCGTGCTCGAATTTTTTCTGGATTTCCCGGAACAGTTCCTCGCGGATTTTGTAATTGCCCTCGCGTGGGTCGGGCATCGACAGCGTACCGCCTGCGGTGTAGATGCGTTTCAGTTCGTCCGCTTGGGCGGTGTTCAGATGACTTAACAACGCTTCGATCTTGCTGTCATAAGCCGAACGCAACGCCGCCAGTTCCTGGTGTTCGGAGCCGGGCGCATCGGCTTCCTTACGGCCTTGTATGCTTTCGGCATACCAAACATCAAAGTCCTTTTTGATGCGCCGCCATTCCTGTCCCCACCATTGGTTGAAGTCCTTGCCCAACAAGTCGTCTTCCTGAAACTCGCTAGCGGCGGCAGTGCCATAAACCGGTTCCAGTTTCAGCAAAGCTTCGTCGGCGATCTGGCGCAGGTTGTGCGCTAGCGCGTCGCAACGTTTTTGCAGCACGGCGGCGCGTTCGTGGTCGATGTAGTGGTTGACCGATTCCTTGAGTACGGCGATGCCGTCGGTGATGCCGATTTTTTTCAGCTTGGCCTTGTCGTCGGCGCTTTTCGAGCGGCGTAAGGTGTCTTCGGACGGGATGCCGAATTCGACCAGATGGGCTCTTGCACAGACCGGGATCAGGCGTCGCTCCGGTACGCCGGGCCAATAATTGTGGTGTTTTTTGTAGGTTTCCTTAAAGTCGATCAAATCGTCCAGCATGTCGGCTTGGGTCAGTACCACAAACACTTTGTCGGACACTTTCAGCGTCGGGTCTTCGGCGTCGACCACCAGCAACATGTCTTTTTCCGGGCCGGTGATTGACGGCTGCTTCATTTCCTTGGCGTAAATGATGGCGTCGCAGTTTTTCAGCCGGTCTATGGCCTGCTCGGCGTGCATCTGTATGCCGGAGTTAAAGCCCGGCACGTCGTGGAAAATGATGTCGCGGTCGCTACGCAAGCGCACGGTTTTCAGTTCGATGCGCTTGATCGCCAGAGATTGGGCGCGGTTTTTAAATACGGCGTTTTGCAGTTGCTCGCCGATTTCGTCGATATCGATAAAGGCTTGCGTGTAGCCTTGTTTCTGTTTGGTGAATTCGCGGATCGCGGCCATGTTGTCGGCGGTGAAATCGTAATCTTCCTGAATTTCTTTTTTTTCCTTGTCACCCAACCGGTTGCCGCTAATCGCTTGGAGCCGTTGCTGTTGCAATTGTACGATTTCGTCGTCGCTGTAATATCGTATCGACAGCAATTGGTCGTGTTCGGTATGCGCCGACCAAATTTCCACGCTGGTGAAGGTGCAGCGCTCACGCGCCGACGGCAGCATTTCCTGGCCTAACCAGGCGTTCAGCAACGCGCTCTTGCCGGCTTTTTCCAGGCCGATCACGGCGACTTCAAACCGGTTGGCGCGCAACCGGTCCAATTGCCGGTTCAGCTTAGGATATTCGTTGTTGAGCCGGTGCAGGAGTTCGGGTCCAATGTCTTGCTCGGTCTTGTTGCACAGCGTGATCAGTTTATCGGCCAAAACGGACGTTTTTTCCAGGCGGGCGAGTTGTTGCTGACAGGTTTCAAGCCAGGTGGTCATGTTAGTTCCAGAATCCAAAAAAGGGATAAGCTGGGCATTTTAGCGGTTTATCGCGCAGGGTGCATACCATTGCTGGCGGGTCAGCTCGAAGGCTACGCATAGACGCCTTACGATGCGGACAACCCATACAATAACTGGCAACCTAGGGCTGGTTATGGCGTGGGCCCCGCTGATAGCATTGAAGGATTCAATGAAAAAGATTCATTGGAGGTAAGCCCTAGGGATAACGGCGGTAGAGCCATCGATGTGGGCGCCTTCAGAAAAGCCAATGGATTAAGTTTGATGTGTATTGTGGTCTTAAAGCGCTTACGCAAGAAACTTAAGAAGCGAAGTCATGCCCGTCATTTGAGCGATGGGCATGATTTTTAATCTTGTGGTAGTAAGTCCAAACTCACCCAATGTTATAAACGCGGGCTTGTCGGGACGGGTTTGATCCGCTACAAATTATTTTTTGTCACCGGCTGCTTACGCCTTCAATAATTCCTTTGTACCGAAAATTTTGCCAGATCAATTAATGCGTTCTTGTAGGTCGATGCGGGCAAATCGAACAACGCAGCGATAGCTTTGTCAGCCTCTTGCTCTGCCCGCTGTTCGGTATAAGCAATGGCATTAGTCCTGTTGACAATATCGAAGACATCGTTAAATGCTGCCCGCTTCCCCTCTTTGATGGCTGCTATGATGATGGCCGCCTCCGTTGGGCTGCCTTTTTGTATCGCGTAAATCAACGGCAAAGTCGGCTTGCCCTCCGCTAAGTCATCGCCCAGCTTTTTGCCCAAATCTTCTTGGCTGGCCTTATAGTCCAAGGCATCATCGATCAACTGGAAAGCCATCCCTAAGTGCAGGCCGTACCGTGACAAGCTTTCTTCCCTATCTTCTGGGGCCCCTGAAATAACCGCGCCCAAACGGGTGGCGGCGCTGAATAAAATGGCTGTTTTTCGGGCAATCACTTCCAGGTATTTTGCTTCTGTAGTCTCCGGGTTATTACAGTTCAGTAATTGCAGCACTTCGCCTTCTGCGATCGCGGTGGTGGTCTTAGACAGGATTTCCATGACCCGCATATTGCCGGTGCGAACCATCATCTCAAAGGCTTTAGAATATAAATAATCCCCCACCAGGACGCTAGCGGCATTGCCCCAAACGGCATTGGCCGATTCCTTGCCGCGCCTCAATTCAGAATCATCCACCACATCATCATGCAGCAACGTGGCAGTATGGATAAACTCAACCACCGCCGCCAAAATCAGATGCTTGTCATTAATCGCAGCCAAAGCCTTAGCGACCAATAACAGCAACATGGGACGCAGACGCTTCCCCCCATTGCCGACAATGTAATGACCCATTTGGTTGATCAAAACCACGTCAGAACTTAATTCATTGATGATCAGTTGATCAACCGCCTTAGACTCCGCACGGGTGAGTCCCCTGATCGCATTAAAGTCAATCATTGCGACCGATGCCGAGGGTTGCGGTGGCACACGAGAAGACATATTGTGTTTTGTAAAGTTATGCAAAGTGTTGGCCAATGTTGAATTAAAGCAAACCATGAAGGCTAAAAAAACAGTTATTATAAAGAAATCCTAATCAATAGCCATGACAATCAATTGACAAGGGTTTCACCTATTAAAACGCTTGATCTGCAATTTTTCATTGTGTGGCTATTGACCCTGCAACCATTTCTATTTAAAATGGCTGATTATTTTCAATAGATTTCAGCTTGATGGAGCTTACGCAGATGTATGCGGTAATTCAAACGGGTGGCAAACAGTATCGTGTTGAAGAAGGTACGACCCTAAAAATAGAAAAACTGGAATTAGGTGCTGGCGACAGCGTTGAATTCGACAAAATCCTCATGGTCCAGTCTGGCGATGCGGTAAAAATTGGCGCCCCTTATCTGGAGGGCGGCAAAGTGACTGCCACGGTCGTGTCACAAGGCCGGCACAAAAAAATAAGAATCATCAAATTTAGACGGCGTAAGCACCATATGAAACAAATGGGGCACCGCCAATACTATACAGAAGTCCAGATCACCGGCATTTCTGCTTAATTTTGGGAGAAAACTATGGCACATAAGAAAGCTGGCGGCAGTACCCGAAACGGCCGCGACTCAAATGCCAAACGGCTTGGCGTCAAACGCTTCGGCGGCGAGTTGGTAAAAGCCGGCAACATCATCGTCCGGCAACGTGGCACTCAATTCCACCCTGGAGTCAATGTCGGTTGCGGCAAAGACTATACCCTGTTTGCCCTTATCGAAGGCCAAGTAGTATTCAAAACCGGCGGCCCAAAAAATCGAAGATTTGTCAGCGTACTGCCGAAAGAAACCCAAGTGATTGAAGCATCAGCAAATTAATATCTTTTCTTGTTTGGCCAGACGTTAACAAAGCCCCACCGGATAGTGGGGCTTTTTTATTGGCCGCGCCGTTTTTTATTGGGAAAGCAGTAAGCCATGAAATTTGTAGATGAAGCTGAAATCCGGGTGGAAGCCGGCGACGGTGGCAATGGCGCGGTCGGTTTCCGGCGCGAAAAATACGTCCCGTTGGGCGGGCCGGACGGCGGCGACGGCGGCGACGGCGGCTGCGTTTATCTGATCGCGGCCGAGAACGTCAACACCTTGGCCGATTTCCGTTTTCATACCGTTTTCCGTGCCGAGCGCGGCCAGAACGGCATGGTGCGTAACTGCACCGGCCACAAGGGTGACGATTACCATGTCGCCGTACCGCTAGGCACAAAAGTCAGCGATGCCGAAACCGGAGAACTGATCGGCGACTTGACCCGCGCCGGCGACACCCTGCTGGTGGCTAAGGGTGGTTTTCACGGCCTAGGCAACACCCGTTTTAAAAGCAGCATCAACCGTGCGCCCCAGAAAGCCAGCAAAGGCACGCCAGGCGAGCACCGCATGTTGCATCTGGAATTGACCTTAATTGCCGATGTGGGTCTGTTAGGCATGCCTAACGCCGGCAAGTCCAGCTTGATTCGGTCGGTATCATCGGCCACGCCAAAAGTGGCGGACTACCCGTTCACCACCCTTTACCCGAACCTGGGCGTGGTCAGGATTGATGATTTGCGTAGTTTTGTAATCGCCGACATCCCGGGGATCATTGAAGGCGCCTCAGAAGGGGCCGGACTGGGCTTGCAATTTTTAAAGCACCTGATGCGGACACGGTTGTTGCTGCACGTCATCGATATAGAGCCTTACGAAAGCGGTGACGACCCTGTGCTGGCGGCGCAGAAGATCATTTATGAACTGGAGCGATGGGACCAAGCGTTGGCCGCCAAACCGCGTTGGCTGGTTTTGAACAAAATCGACCGGGTATTGGAGGCAGAACTGGACGGCCGTTGCCAAGCCATCGTCGATGAACTGGGCTGGAATGGACCTGTTTTCAAAATCGCCGCCATCAACGGGACGGGCGTCCAAGCATTGATGTACGCCATCATGGATTTTCTCGAACAACAAAGGAACGGCAGTGGGCAGGGCTGATTTCGCAAACGCCAAACGGATCGTCATCAAAATTGGCAGTTCCTCATTGACCAAAGGCGGCCAAGGCTTAGATAAAGCGGCGATCGCCGGGTGGGTCGGGCAAATGGCGCAGCTCCGGCACCAAGGCATCGATGTGGTGCTGGTATCCTCGGGTTCGGTGGCCGAAGGCATGAGCCGGTTAGGGTTAAAAGTGCGGCCGAAAACCCTGCACGAGTTACAGGCCGCCGCCGCTGTCGGGCAAATGGGGCTGGTGCACATCTTTGATGACAATTTCCAGCATCATGGCCTGCATGCGGCCCAGGTGTTACTGACCCATGACGACTTATCCAACCGGCAACGTTACCTAAACGCCCGCAGCACCCTACTGACCTTGCTCAAATTCGGCATTGTCCCGGTCATTAACGAAAACGATACCGTCGCCACCGATGAAATCCGTTTTGGCGACAATGACACCTTGGCCGCCCTGGTCGCCAACCTGATTGAAGCCCGCTTGTTGCTGATCCTTACCGACCAGCAAGGCTTGTTCACCGGTGACCCAGGTGTCTACCCGGACGCCACCTTAATCCCCCATATCCATGTCAACGACGCCCGCTTGGAAGCGATGGCCGGCGATAGCCGCAGCGGCTTGGGGCGTGGCGGCATGGTGACAAAAATCCGGGCGGCGCGGCTGGCCTCCCGTTCAGGTTGCGCCACTGTGGTTGCCGCCGGCGCCGTGGAGAATGTCATCAGCCTGACCCTGCAAGGGAAGGAATTGGGCACTTACTTTATCCCTGACATCGGCCCTTGGGCCGCCAGAAAACGCTGGCTGGCCGGGCAATTGCAGGTCAAGGGGCAATTCGTTTTGGATTCCGGCGCGGTGAAGGCGGTTCAGCACGAAGGGAAAAGTTTGCTGGCCGTTGGCATCAAAGCGGTCGTCGGCCAGTTTGTACGCGGTGAACTGGTGTCTTGTGTGGACGGACAAGGCCATGAAATTGCGCGTGGTCTCAGTAATTATGGCGGCAATGACGCCCGCTTGATTGCCGGAAAAAGCAGCCAAGAGTTTGAGAAAATTCTAGGTTATGCCGATGATGCCGAAATCATCCACCGTGACAACATGGTTTTGGTTTAAGGCGGGAGGGTTTAACCTGGCCCTTCGGTTTCGGTTTCGGTTTCGGCAATCAGATTGACTTGTTCCGGCGCGTCAATGCGTTCGCCGGCAAAATTCAATTCAATCCGAATGCCTACCGGGTCATAAAAAAACAACTGGGTCATCCCCGGCGGCTCACGGTATTCCATCGCATAGTCTACGCCATGCTGTTTGAGCCGCGCCAACCCCTCAGCCAACCCCGAACAGCCCAAAGCAATATGGTTGAAATGGCTCCCAATCGGGCTGATCGGCGGTTCCAACACTTCCGACAAGTGGATGATCGGTTGGCCGTCGCCGCAATAAAGCCAAGCCCCGTTGCGCCGCGATATGGCCCGTGGCCCTTGGTGCAAACCGATGACTTGTTCGTAAAACGCCGTCACCACCGGCAATTGCCGGGCGGTGACGACAATATTGATATGGTTGATCCCCGCTACCTTCATGTTGGTGTCATGCCTCCGTTGGCTCAGGTTTACCCAGATTTTTTACCAATTCCAACACCGCCTCGGCGTGGCCTTCATGGTTGACGTCATAGCAGACCTCCGCCAGCATCCCTTGTTTGTCGATGATGAAGGTCGAACGGAAAATCTTCATGCTTTTGACCCCGTCCTTTTCCCGCTCGCGCCAAACGCCATAGCTTTCGCAAATTTCGCCGCTGGCGTCGGCTAACAGCTCCACGTTCAGGCCGTATTTTGCAATAAACGCCGCGTGGCTTTCGCAAGTGTCCTTGCTGACCCCAACCACAACGGTATCGAGGGCGGCAAACTGGTCGGCCAAGCGGGTGAAATCGTTGGCCTCAATCGTACAACCGGGGGTGTCGTCCTTAGGATAAAAATACAGCACGACATGCTTCTCCCCCAGAAAGTCATTCAAGCTAAGCAACTGGTGGTTTTGGTTAAAAGCCCTAAACATGGGCGCGGCTTGTTGTTTTTCTAACATAAAAACTCCTCAGATTTAAAATTGACTGGACACCTCCAATCATAGTGAGCAACCAACATGAAGTCCAGCGCTATACCACGGCAACACCGCCTAGGGTGCTTGGCCTGCGGTGCTGGCCATAACATTTGCAGTAAGCAGGTTGATCCCCGCTGTTTTTTCAAAGCCAACAATGCCATTCATCATTGGTTTTAGCGGGATAGCCGATCAATATTCCCGGTAGGGGCGATAAACTAGCCCTGAATTCTAGGCCGCCCACACCCACTGCCCGGATAGATTAGGCCTTTCAGCAGAGTGGCACCGGCCAGATGATCCTTTTCAAAACCGCAAAAAGGCTTTCGCCAATAAGGCCAAAAACCCCATCGGCCTATTCCATCAATCCCCGCCATATCCGGACCACTGCGGTTTTTATCGCCTGCACCTCCGCTTCTGCAATAACGGCCGCTTCCCCTTGCAACATTTGCTTGTGGCCTAAATCGCGGTACTGGCAATACGCGAATTTCAAGGTTGCCACATCCGTTTCGGGCAATAGCCGGTTGCGACCTAAGCTTTCCAACAAACGGACGTTGTCGGTGTAAACGGTCAAATCCGGATATTCGGCGGCATGGGCCAGCACCAAAAATTGGACCATGAACTCAATATCGGCAATCCCGCCTTCGCTTTGTTTCAAATCAAACTTACCCGCTGTTTTGTCCGCCAAATTATCCCGCATCTTTTGGCGCATTTCCCGCACCTCGGCTTTTAAGGTTTCGATATTGCGCGGCAAGCCAAGGATATTCTGGCGGATGGCCTCGTAAGCCGACTGCAGGCGGCTATCCCCGGCGATGAAACGGCTCCTGACCAAAGCCTGATGCTCCCACGTCCAGGCTTGATGGCGCAGGTAGTCCCCGTACATGCCGATGTGGGCCACCAACAAACCGGAATCGCCGCAAGGGCGCAGGCGCATATCCACTTCATACAACACCCCGGACAATAACCTGGTGTCTAGGATATGCCGGACTTTTTGGCCTAAGCGTCCGTAAAACTGGCTGCATGGGATGGCTTTGGCGCCGACAGTCAAGGCCAGGCCATCGTCATAATCGCAGACAAACACCAAATCCAAATCCGAACCATACCCCAATTCAATACCGCCGAGCTTGCCAAAACCCAAGATGGCAAAACCGCTGCCCTGGTTATCACAACCTGGCGGCACCCCGTGTTTATCGGCCAACATCAGCCATGCCCGAGCGGTCACCTGGGCAACGACGCTTTCGGCAATATAGGTCAGATAATCGCTGACCACCATCAACGGGATCGCGCCCATCA
This sequence comes from Methylococcaceae bacterium UBA659, assembly GCA_002299495.1. Lineage (GTDB taxonomy): Bacteria > Pseudomonadota > Gammaproteobacteria > Methylococcales > Methylomonadaceae > Methylovulum. Next base: position 9,468 of record DBNZ01000147.1, on the reverse strand, counting down.
GGTCGGCGGCAGCCACCTTTAGGACTTGTTGCTGCTTGAATTGCCGCAGCACGTTCATCAACCGCTCCAAATCCAGCGGGTCGACCCCTTCCAACAATACCGCCAATTGCCCATCCAAATCCGCTTTCTTTAACGGGCTGAACAAGCTGCGGGGATCTAACAATTCATCCAAAAGAATAGGGTAACGCGCCAAATGGCCGCTCAACCACGGGCTGGCTGCGGCCAAGCGTAGCAATTGCGCCAACGCATCGGGATTTTCCGCCAACAACGAGAGATAAACGGCCCTGCCGGCAATCGCCTCAAACAAGGCCAGCACCCGATTTAGGGTCGAGTCGGGATTGCCGCCCCCCTGCATCGCAACTAACGCATCCGGCATCAAGCGATCCAATACCGCCGCCCCTTTACTGCTTAACCGGCGGATCGCGGCCGATTGCTTGAATCGCCTGATGGCCGCCAACGCGGCCTCAGGCGCAGTGAAGCCAAGATGCTCCAATTCCCCGCACAGGGTTAGGTCAGGCGCCGCGCTGCGCCAAATCTGCACGCCCGCGGCATCCCCTTGGTCTGGTTTGGACAGCGAAAACACCGCCCCGAACACGGCATGGACCCGCTCCCTAACCTGGTCCAACGCCCGTTTAAAACTGTCCCAATCGGTAAAATCCAAGGAATAAGCCAAGCTTTGCCGGGCCAACGGGTTGGCCGGCAAATCGTGGCTTTGTTGGTCTTGGTATTGTTGGATGTGGTTCTCGACGCGGCGTAAAAAACGGTAACTGTCGATCAATTGCCGGGCATCAGGTTCGGTCAGCAAACCCATTTCGCCGAGTTTTTGCAGCACCTCCAAAATGCTACGGGCTTGCAAGGCTTTTAACGTGCCCCCCCGGATTAACTGGAAGGCCTGGCCGATAAATTCAATTTCGCGGATACCGCCCGCGCCCAGCTTAACGTTGTCCAAACGGTCCTTACGGCGCAATTCTTGGCTTATTTGCGCCTTTAACGAACGTAATTCTTCAAACGCGCCGTAATCCAAATAACGCCGGTAGACAAAAGCGTTCAACATGGCCATCAATTCCGCGCCGGCCTTGACATCGCCCGCCACTTGCCGCGCCTTGATCATGGCATAACGTTCCCATTCGCGGGCTTGGGTCAGGTAATAATGCTCCATGCCGGCAAAAGTCATGATGATGGCGCCGCTGTCACCAAAAGGCCGCAACCTAATGTCAGTTCGGAACACAAAACCGTCCTGCGTACTGGCATCCAGAACTTTCACCAAATTTTGGCAAAGTTTGGTGAAAAACTCCCCGTAGCTGGTGGCCTTGCAGTCGGGCAAAATCCCGTCTTCAGGATAGGCAAAAATCAGATCGATGTCGGACGAGTAATTCAGCTCATGTGCGCCCAGTTTGCCCATCCCCAACACCACCATCTGTTGCCGGCTACCATCCGCCAGCAGCGGCGTACCGCGTTTAGCGCAAGCGTCCTGGTATAAAAACGCCAGGGCCGTTTGGATACAGGCGTCGGCCAAATCCGATAAATCCAACAGGGTTTCATCCAAACTGGCCCAACCCGCCAAATCCCGCCAGGCGATCCTGACCATCTCCCGCCTGCGGTATTGCCTTAATTGGCCCATCAAACCGGACTCATCGCCGATATTGAGCGCCTGCAATTGCCGGGTAAAATGGCCGGAGGGATAACCGCGCACCAAGTCGCCGCTTTCCACCAGATGGATGAATAGCTGGGGTTGCTTGATGCAAGTTTCGGCAACAAACAGGCTAGACGCCCAAACTTTAACGATGGCAGCCAGCACTTGCTTTGGCTTTAGGCCATCTAACTGGGCCGCTTCGGGCAATTCGTCCCATCGTTGCAATAAACCGCACACGGGTCCGCGCAAGCCATCAGGAAGCGTTTGCAGGTCGGTCTCAATCAGGTCGATAAGAGGCATGGTCCAGGGAGTTAAGGGCGGTTATCGGTTAAGTTTTAGGCCGGAAAGCCTTAGGTGACATGAGGTATTGGCCAGAAATTTTGCCGCGTTGGGATAAACCCTAAACAAAATGAGCGGTCGCTAAAAACGGGTTTTAAAAGCGGCTACGCGGTTCGCCAGTCTGCGGCACACGGATGTGCCATCGCAACAGATTGAGGAAGTCCTCATGTACGCCCACCTAAGCGCCGGGCTGCGCCTGTAGGAGCGCCGCCCCCGGCGCGATTCGAGGCTATTTTTTGCTGATGACCGTATTTTTTGCGTCGAAATAAACCAGGGTAGGGCGGTAGCCTTTCAATTCCTCTTCCGCATACTGCCCATAGGCACAAACAATAATCAAGTCCCCCGGACAGGCCAAACGCGCCGCCGCGCCATTGACAGAAAACACCCCTGAACCGGCCTCGGCGCGGATGGCATAGGTGGTGAAACGTGCGCCGGTGTTGACGTTGTATATCTGTATCTGCTCGTATTCCCTGATTCCTGAGCATTCCAGGATGTCACTGGCGATAGCGCAGGAGCCTTCATAATTTAATTCGGCATGGGTCACCGTAGCCCTGTGCAGTTTGGCTTTAAGCATGGTCACTTGCATAATAAACTCTGTCGTTGGTAAGCGTTAAGGAAGCCCAATGGGAGCGTCCGCCGGTCGGGGATCATTTTGGCGGATGGCGAAGGGGGGCGATTATCCATCAATGCGACGATCGCTTCAAGACACCGCCGTATCGGCCCTGCGGAAGCTGTCGTTTTGCGGAGAAATCGGGGTGGTTTTGCAGAAACAAATATTGTCTATCAACCGGGCCTTGCCCAGTTTTGCGGCGGCCAATATCACCAGATCACTGTCATCAGGCCCCGCCTTGGCCAAATCCCCGCTGCGGCAAACACTAAAATAATCGGGCTGGAAACCGGCTTGGCTCAGCGACTTGAGCGCCTGCCGCTCAATGTCAGGATAAAGGGTTTTCCCCGCTAAGACCAAATCACGCGCCCCGCACAAAAACTGGTACAGCAACGGCGCCCGTTGCCTTTCCGCACCGGTCAGATAGCCATTCCTAGAGCTTAAGGCCAAGCCGTCCGCCTCTCTGACCGTGCCGACACCGGCAATCGCCACCGGCATGTCCAAATCCCTGGCCATGGACCTGATCACCGCCAGTTGCTGGAAATCCTTCAGCCCGAATACGGCCACATCTGGCTGCACTTGGTTAAACAGTTTGCAGATCACGGTCGCTACGCCGGTGAAATGGCCGGGTCTTGACGCCCCGCAATAAAGCGCCGAAAGCCCGTTGACGGTAACCGTGGTTTTCGCATCAGGCAGGTACATTTCCGATGCCGACGGCATATACACCAAATCGACGGGCTGTTTCCGAAGTTTCGCTAAATCTTGCCGCCCGGTACGGGGGTAACTGGCAAAATCTTCGCCCTCCGCGAATTGGGTGGGATTGACGAAAATACTGACCACCACGCGGCTTGCCAGCTTAGCGGCCTCCCTGGCCAAGGCCAAATGGCCGTCATGCAAATTGCCCATGGTGGGCACTAAGGCAACGCTTTCTGACGAATTTTTCCAAATTTTTATGTGGCTTCTCAGTTCGGCCAACGATTGGGCAATAATGATGTCCATTTAATAGCTGTGTTCCTTACTTGGAAATTGTTGTTGCTTGACCGCTTGATGATAGGCCAGAAAAGCATCGGGGATCGATTTGGCGTCGGCCAGGAAATTTTTCACGAAGCGCGGAAAATTTCCAAGACTCATGCCTAAAAGGTCGTATAACACCAAAACTTGACCGTCACATCCAACCCCGGCGCCAATGCCGATAACGGGGATAGCCAATTCTTTGCTGATGTCACCCGCTAATTCCGCCGGAACGCATTCCAACACCAAGAGCTTTGCCCCGGCCTGCTGCAAACGCACCGCGTCGGCCATGATTTGCTCCGCATCTTGGGTACTTTTACCTTGTACGCCATAACCGCCCATTTGGTTGATAGATTGGGGCAACAAGCCTAGATGCCCGCATACCGGCACACCCTGCCCGACCAGGAAGTCGATGATGTCAACCCTTGCCCCTTCCAGCTTAACCATCTGCGCCCCGCCTTCTTGCAGCAATTTTGCGGCATTTTCTGCGGCGGCCTGTTTGCTGTAGCAGCTCATGAACGGCATATCGGCGATGACCCATGCCCGCCTTCTGGCCCTAGCGACACAGCGGACATGATAGACCATGTCCGCCACCGTGACCGGCAAGGTGGTGCTATGCCCTTGTATGCACATACCCAAGGAATCACCGACCAACAACACATCAATGCCGACTTGGTCAATCAAGGCACTGAAGCTGGCGTCGTAGGCGGTTAGGCAGCTTATTTTTTCACCGCGCCGCTTCATCGCCGCCAAGTCCTTGATTGACAGGGGGCGGTTCAAAACCTGTGTGGGCATTATCGTCAATCCAGTTGGGTTAACCCGTTTTTTGGGCAATGGGCTATCAATTCGCTGAGGCAACCTTTGCCGGGTATGATCAATTCCGGGGCGATTTCATACCAGGGATATAACACAAACGCCCGCCCGCCTATGCCGGGATGGGGGACGGTCAGCTCGGGCAAATCGATGCGTTGGTCGCCGTACATCAAAATGTCTAAATCCAAAGTCCTAGCACCCCAACGCTCGCCGGTGCGTTTTCGGCCATGGGCCGATTCTATCGCTTGCAGCGTATGCAACAAATCCAACACACCCAGCTCGGTAGCGATGGCCATGACCGCGTTGACATAATCGGGCTGGTCTTTCGGACCCATCGGCAAGCTATGGTACAAACTGGAAAAAGCCAGCTCCTTTATGCCGGGGATGGCCGCAATGGCGGCACGGGCGGACTTGATCTGTTCCGCCGGAGCAGCCAGATTGCCGCCTAAACCAAGATAAGCCGTGGTTAAGGTATGGTCGTTCATGGTTTCAAACTTCCGTACCCGCTGATTGGCCAGCGGAGGGTTTTTTTCGGTAACTCCTACGCCTTCCTGTTTTACCGCCCACCGATTTGCTGGTTGGCTGGGTCATTTTCCGTTGCTCCGTTTCGTTGGCATTTTGGTAGGCTTCCCACCAAGCCACCAACTCGGGGTCGACCCCGCCGGTCTCGGCCCGCAAGACCAAAAAGTCATAACCGGCACGGAAGCGCGGGTGAGCCAATAACCGGCCGGGTTTCGAGCCGACCCTGGCGTTGAATTTAGGTTGCAATGACCAAACCTCACGCATGGCCAAGCTAATGTGACGCGGCATTGCCGTCCTTTTTACTTGTTTTCCGATAGTGATGTTGGCGGCTTCTTGGTAGGCGATATATTCGGGGTCGCCATCGTCCATTTTTTGCTTGGCCAAAGCCTGCGTCGGCTCCCATAACAAGGCCGCAAACAAAAAGTAGGCAGTCACGGATTTGCCATCGGCGACGCGGTTGTCTGAATTCTGCAACGCTTTGGCGATCAACATTTTAGGAAAATCGCTGTCTTCTTCAGACAGGCATTTTTCCGTGGTCGGGAACAGCGCTTTAAACAGGCCATAACGCCTTAACCCTTCAAAGGCTTGCAAGGCATAACCCGACAAAAATAACTTCAAGGTTTCATCATACAATCGGGCCGGCGGAATATCGGCCAACAAACCGGCCAGCTCGAACAAGGCCCGCTCACAAGCCGGATCAATCTTAAAGCCCAGTTTCACGGCAAACCGCACCGCCCTTAACATCCGTACCGGGTCTTCCCGGAACCGGGTCTGCGGGTCCCCTATCAACTTCAACGTGCCCGCCTCATGGTCCTTCATGCCGTTGACATAATCAATGACCGTGAAATCCTTGATGTTGTAGTACAACGCATTGACGGTAAAGTCCCGGCGCCAAACGTCCTCTTCGATGCCGCCGTAAACGTTGTCACGCAACAACCGGCCATCCTGGGTCAACAGTTGTTTGTCATTTTGGCTTTCCGCCGCGCCCCGGAAAGTCGCCACCTCCACCACCTCCTTGCCAAAATAAACATGGGCAAGCCGGAATCTGCGACCAATGATGCGGCAATTGCGGAACACTTTTTTCACCTGATCCGGATCGGCATTAGTCACCACGTCAAAATCCTTAGGCTCCCGCCCTAGCAACAAATCCCTCACGCAACCGCCCACCAAATAAGCATCAAACCCTTCTTTTTGCAGCCGATACAAAACCTTTAAGGCGTTTTCACTGATCCTGGAACGGGAAATACTGTGTTCAGAACGGGGATAAACCCTGACTGGCGTCGTTGTCGGCAGATTGTTTTCCGCCATCACCGCGCGGATAATGTTTTTAAAAAATTTTAAAATAACGGCCACACCTTAAGGTTTGTTATTATTGCTGCGTTCATCATAGCATTTGCACCAACACCTGCCAAAACCGGCAAGCTTGATTTCTTTTACATTCGCCTGTTGAATATAGTAGAATCGCCGCCTAGGATTTTACCAGCACCTGATGCACATTTAATAAAAATTACCCATCGGGCGGATTTATTGTTAACACTTTCACCCGCTTGGGGCTAAAAGAGATTGCCATGTTAAAAAAAATTCTTGACGCTTTTATCGACCATCCCGTTATGACCAGCCTGTTCGTGGCTGATTTTTTTATTTTGCTGTTCCATAGGCCGCCGTTTTTATTCTCTTTGGTCATGCTCGGCTCGTTAATGGGCATGTGCTTGTATTTTGGACAAAAAATGTCATTGTTCAAAAGCTAATTGACCCCGCCCGAACGCCCACCTAAACAACCAGGCGACCCACGCAAACGGGCGCCTGGTTTTTTGCGCCGCTTAGTCGCCGTCCTTTATGACTCCTTGCTGTTGTTGGCGGTGCTGTTTTTTGCCACCGCCATGCTGTTGCCGCTAAACCACGGCGCAGCGTTCACCCCGGACCAATTCTTTTACCCTGCCTACCTGCTGCTGGTCAGCTTCGCCTTTTACGGTTGGTTCTGGACCCACGGCGGCCAAACCTTGGGCCTGCGGGCTTGGAAAATTGCCGTCCTCAGCGAAGACGGGCGACCTATTACCTGGCGCCAAGCCGCCTTGCGCTTTGTTTGCGCCCTGTTATCTTGGGGCTGTCTAGGGCTAGGCTTTTGGTGGATTTTAATCGACCAAGACCGTAAAGCCTGGCATGACCGGCTTTCCAAAACCGCCGTGTTTTTCCGTCATCCCAACCATTTTTAATGCACTTATGGACAATCCTTTATTGCTTGACAGCAAACTGCCGCTGTTTTCACGGATCAAACCCGAACAGATAGAACCCGCGATAGACCAACTGCTGGCCGATGCCCGTAAAACCGTGGCCGACCGCCTGGCCGCAACCACCGATTACACTTGGGACAACCTGATCGCGCCCATCGCCAACGCCGAAGACCGGCTGAGCAAAGCCTGGTCGCCGGTCAGCCACATGAACTCGGTGGTCAACAACGACGGCTTGCGCGAGGCTTACCATGCCTGCCTGCCCAAACTCAGCGAATATGCCACCGAAATGGGGCAAAACGAAGCCCTGTACCGCGCTTACCAACAGATCGCCGACAGCGAGGCGTTCACCGGGTTGGAGCAGGCGCAACAAAAAATCATCAAAAACGCCCTGCGCGATTTCACCCTATCCGGCGTCGCCTTAGACGCGGACAAAAAACAACGCTACAAAGAAATCAGCCTGGAACTATCCAATCTGGCCAGCAAATTCGAGGAAAACCTGCTCGACGCCACCAACGCCTGGAGCAAACTGATCCGCGACCACGACGAACTGGCCGGCCTGCCGCCGTCGGCCTTGGCGCAGGCCAAGCAAGCGGCCGAGCAAGCAGGCCTAGACGGATGGCTAATTAACTTGCAATTCCCGTCGTACATTGCCGTCATGACCTACGCCGACAACCGCGAACTGCGGCGCGAACATTACACCGCTTTCGCCACTCGCGCCTCCGACCAAGGCCCTGATGCTCACCGCTGGGACAACAGCGCCATCATGGAGCGGACCCTGGCGCTGCGTCACGAAAAAGCCCGGCTGTTGGGTTTTAACGACTACGCCGAACTGTCGCTGGCCACCAAAATGGCCAGCAAGCCCGAAGACGTGATAGGCTTTTTGGAAGACCTGGCCGACAAATCCTGGCGTCAAGGCCGCAAAGACCTGGCCGAATTGCGCGAATTTGCCGAACAACGCCACGGCATCCGCGACTTACAATCCTGGGACATGAGTTACTACGCGGAAAAAATGCGCCAGCACCATTACCAATTGTCGCAAGAAGAGGTCAAGACCTATTTCCCGGTCACCCGCGTATTGCCTGGCCTGTTCGCCATCGTTGAACGATTGTATGGCCTGAACATCGTCGAAATCGCCGCTTTCGACAGCTGGCACCCGGACGTGCGCTTTTTCCAAATCAACGACCACAGCGGCCACATCCGTGGCCAGTTCTACCTAGACCTGTATGCCCGCACGAAAAAACGCGGCGGTGCCTGGATGGACGACTGCGTGGGCCGGAAACGCAGCGAGGACGACATCCAAATCCCGGTCGCTTATCTGACGTGTAATTTTACGCCGCCCGCAGGCGACACCCCCGCCCTGCTCACGCACGACGAAGTCACCACCTTGTTCCACGAATTCGGCCACGGCCTGCACCACCTGCTGACCCAAGTCGACCACCTGGGCGTGTCCGGCATCAACGGCGTGGAATGGGACGCGGTTGAGCTGCCCAGCCAATTCATGGAAAACTGGTGCTGGGAAAAAGACGCCTTGGCCTTGATGTCCGGCCATTTTCAAACCGGCGCACCGTTGCCCGACGACTTGTTTAACAAAATGCTGGCGGCGAAAAACTTCCAGGCCGGCATGATAATGCTGCGCCAGTTGGAATTCAGCCTGTTCGATTTCCACCTGCACCACGACTACGACCCCAACCGAGGCGCCCGCATCTACGAAACTCTGGAGCGGGTCAGAAACCAGATCGCCGTGGTCAGGCCGCCTAAGTTCAACCGCTTCGCGCACAGCTTTTCGCATATTTTTGCGGGCGGTTACGCGGCCGGCTACTACAGCTACAAATGGGCGGAAGTGCTGTCCTGCGACGCCTTCTCGCTGTTCGAGGAAAAAGGCATTTTCGACCGCGGCGCCGGCACCGCTTTCTTAACCCACATCCTAGAACAAGGCGGCAGCCGCGACGCGATGGAATTGTTCGTCAAATTCCGCGGCCGCGAGCCAAACATCGATGCCTTGCTCAGACATAGCGGGATAGCGTCGTAGGGTACGGATTACCACACAAGACCCTATAGCCTTAGGGCGTCTATGGGAGTGCCGCCTGCGGCGCGAGGGTGCGTCGTGTTTAGGGTTGCCGCGCTCTGACGTGGGAACGCCCGGCTTCCGCTCCAGCGGGCAGTTCGTGACGGGACGCGGAGCAAGTAGCCCGGATGCGGCTGAGCGTACCTAAGGGCATAAAGCATCCGGGACCACCGTGGCTGCGATGGTCCCGCTGATTAACTCAAAAAGCCAGGCAGCGTAGCTGCATCGACACCGGAAAACATAAGGT
>DBNZ01000212.1 GCA_002299495.1 Methylococcaceae bacterium UBA659 | reverse complement strand
TAGCGTTGTGGTTGAGTCATTGTCAGACCCATTTGAATTGGTTAGGCAAGAATTGGTCCTATTTAACGTCGGCGCAGAGGGCGAAGGGCTTCCTTTTACTGGCGGCGCTATGGGTTATTTTGCTTACGATTTGGCGCGTCGCCTAGAAAAGCTTCCCGTTTTCGCCGTTAAAGAGGATTCAATTGCCGACATGGCTGTGGGTATTTACCGCTGGGCGGTGGTGGTGGACCATTATCAGCGGCAGACGGTGTTAGCCGGGCAGGGGTTGACTGATCCAGAATGGCAGGATTTGATGGCCTGTTTAGAACCGTGTGCGGCGGTAACCAATCAGACTCCATTTCAAGTGAATGGCCCGATCATTTCGAATATGGACAAGGTGGCTTATGGCGAGGGTTTTAAGCGCATCAAGCATTATTTGAAGGAAGGTGACTGTTACCAAGTCAATTTTGCCCAGCGCTTTTCCGCCAGCTGCGCGGGAGACCCTTGGCAGGCTTATTTGGCGTTACGGTGCGCCAACCCGGCGCCGTTCAGTGCCTATTTGAATTTTTCCGGCGTCCAGGTCCTAAGCTCATCGCCCGAGCGTTTTTTAAAGCTTAAGGATGGCCGGGTGGAGACCAAACCGATCAAAGGGACTTTGCCGAGAAAAAGCAATCCCGTCGCGGATAAACGGCAAATGGATTGTCTAAGAAACTGCGGCAAGAATCGTGCTGAAAATTTAATGATCGTTGATTTGCTAAGGAATGACCTCGGCAAAACCTGCCAATCCGGGTCGGTGCGGGTGCCTAAGCTGTTTCAAGTGGAAAGCTATGCCACCGTCCATCATTTGGTCAGCACGGTGACGGGTGTGCTGGCCGCAGGTTTTGATGCGCTGGATTTGCTAAGAAGCTGTTTTCCTGGGGGCTCTATCACCGGTGCGCCGAAAATCAGGGCCATGGAAATAATCGAGGAATTAGAGCCGCATCGGCGGGGTGTTTATTGTGGCGCAATCGGCTATATTGGCTTTGATGGCAATATGGACACCAATATCGCCATTAGGACCATGCAACATACCCAGGGTTCTATCCGGTTTTGGGCCGGCGGCGGCGTTGTTAACGATTCCACGCTGGATGATGAATATCAAGAATGCTTCGATAAGGCGGCGGCCATGATGTCTGTTTTGCAAGGGTTTCGTGCACGATGAAAGTGATTAAGTTGGGCGGTAGCCTCTGCAGCTCCAGTCAGTTGCAACCCTGTTTGGCCCAGGCGTCAAGCATGGCCGGGGTCGTGGTGACGCCGGGAGGCGGGGCGTTCGCCAATCAAGTGCGGATGGCGCAACACGATTGGCAATTTAGCGATGCTATTGCCCACGGCATGGCGATCTTAGCCATGCAGCAAATGGCATTGTTGTTCCAAGGACTTGACGGTTCGTTTGTTATCGCCGGCACGGTGGGGCAGGTTAAGGCCGCATTGGCCAAAGGCCATCGGGTCATTTGGTCGCCGCAACGGGACGAACTGGATGGGGCGGGGGTTCCCGCTTCTTGGGAAGTGAGTTCAGACAGCCTGGCCGCTTGGTTGGCCCAGGCGCTATCTGCTAATGAATTGGTGTTGGTCAAGGCGGCGGCTGTTGCGGCGGGCGTTAGCTTCAGCCAGTTGGCCGAGGAGGGCGTCATCGACCCGGCGTTTTGTGCAATGGTCAAAGACGCCGCCTTTAAAACCACTGTCGTTAATGCCGGGGCATTCTGTGCTGGCATTGTGTTGCCGCATGCGTGAGTTGATTCGCATCCTCAACCGGGTGTTGATCAAGCAATTCCGGTTGCTTTATTACAACGCCCGCGAATCCATAGGCGACCACAAGCGCATGTTGGTGGTGGGGCATGTGGAGCAGGCCTGTGTCAGTCTGGTTGAGACCCGCGATGAATTTACCAATGCCTTGGAGCGTTTTAAGGGGCTGGTTCAGGTCAAGGACGCGGATTTGGAGCATAAATACCATTTGCTTAACAGGCAATACCAATTTTGCCGGGTTAAAGCGGAAATGGTGGGGCGGCGGATTCAAGGCATAGAGGAAGTCAGCGAGGCTTTGTTTGCAGAATGGGAGCGCGAGCTGGACGAATACACCAACCGTAACCTAAAATCCACCAGTAAACAGCAGCTTAAGATAGCCAGGCAAAATTATGCCCGGCTGATTAAAACAATGCGCCGCGCAGAAGGGAAAATCCAACCGGTATTAGCGGCGTTTAAAGACCAAGTCCTGTATCTGAAACATAATCTAAACGCCCGCGCCATCGCCGCATTGCAAAATGAATTTATGGAAATTGCCTTGGATATTTCGCAGTTAATCGCCGCTATGGAACACACTATTGCGGAAGCTAGCCAGTTTGTGGCGTTATTGTCCGAACAAAAAAACGTCACCTTAAAATCTTTGCCTAGGCGATAAGGTCACAGTTTGTATAACACGTCGTTGGCTTTGTCGAGTTCCTCTTCTTGTTTTTTCACCTTGCGGATATCTTGGTCTTCCCGTTCCTTGCTAAATTGAGCGATCATGTCATCCCAACTGGAATATTTGGCATAATCGGCAAACCCTTCTTGTTTCCGCCGTTGGTAAATTTCTTTTCCCAAGGCTATGATTTCTAGCGGTGTTTTGCCATCGACGACGGATAAAAACTGGGCGTCTTCTTTGTTGGCATCGCGGATAGTCCAGAAAGACACTTCAAATTCGATACGACTGGTCTCCGGTAAACGGTTTTTTAATGCTTTTACCGACTGGAAAGCCGTCTTGGTCGTATGGCCATTGATGCCGTCGCCCCTGCCGCAAGCCACTAGCAAAACGCAAGCAATGACCAACAGTCCAACGGAAATTTTTTTCATAAATAGTTCCTCAATATGTTACGGGATTTATGTTATGGTGTTTTTTTAATTAAACACCCGGTTTTTTATTATCGGATGCAATGGCCTAGCCCCCATAGCTTAGCGGGCGCCGCCCATGGCTCCGGTTTTCGGATAGCTGATGAGCCAGCTGTCCTTAGCCTTAAGTCCGAAACCTTATCTTTTTACCCGCTAACCAAACAAAGTAAAATGTTCAGCTATTATAACTGCGCCATTTAGATATGCTGGAATTTATCCCATTATTAAGGCAGCGTTACCAGGTCGTTTTGAATCGGCGGGAGAAAGCCGCTGATCGGGTCCTTTTCCAGCAGCGGATAGATCAACTGACTTTGGCCGAAGCCTTTGTCCGCAAAGGCCAAACTCTAGGGCGGGTGGATGGCCTGCCGCTGCAAATGGCGGTGATAGGGCCTACCCAAGTGGGGAAAAGTTCTGTGGTTAATGTGCTAATGGGTTGCCAAGCCGCAGGGGTCAGCCCATTGGCGGGTTATACCGTGCATCCGCAGGGCTTTTGCCATGATTTGCCGGTCAGTGCTTGTGCTGGCTTACAACGCTATTTTGGCGGTTTCCGATGCATTCCCCAACAAGAGTTGGATAAAAGCCGCTACGATTGTTATTCGCTGGCCCCCGCCCTAGAAAATTCTGGCTTGTTACCCGCTTGTGTGCTTTGGGACACGCCTGATTTTGATTCGATTGACTCCAGGACGTATCGGGAAGGCGTGATCAGGACATTAGCGCTGGCGGATGCCATCATCTTGGTCGTCAGCAAAGAAAAATATGCCGACCAATCCGTTTGGGAGATGATGTCGGTTTTGGAGTCGCTAAATCAACCCACGTTAATTTGCCTCAACAAATTGGTGGAAGGCTCTGAACAGGTGCTGTTACCGTCTTTGCAAGATAAATGGCAAAAAGCTAGGCAAGACCCGTTTCCTGAAGTGGTGTGCCTGCATTATCAAAAATTGGCTGGCGTCCCTATTTGGCCTGATGACGCTAAGTCTTTTCCGAGCCGTCTTGCCCAGCGCTCCGATCGGAAAAAACACGCCCAGTTTGAGCAACAGTTGTTACAAAAACATTGGCAGCAATGGTTACAACCGATACTGGAAGAGCATCAAGCCTTTGCCGATTGGGAAGCGTTGGTGGACAACGCCATTAACCAGGCGCTCGGACACTATCAGCGTGATTTTCTCAACCATCCGCAGCACTACGAAACTTTCCAACAGGCCTTAGCGGAGCTGTTGACTTTGTTGGAAATCCCAGGGTTGGCCGGGTTTTTGACCGGTGTCCGCAAAGCGCTGACCTGGCCGGTCCGGCAGATGATGAAGTTAGGGCAAAAACGCCTGCATATCACCGACAGCAGCCGGGAAGTGGCATTATTAAACCAAATTGCCGAACACGCCCTGATCCGACTTAACGAAACCTTGCTTGATAACAATGGGCAAGGGCCACCAAGCGACTGGTGGCAAGAACTGGCGGGGGTGCTACGGAACCAAAAAGTGGCCCTGCTGCAAAACTTCTCTTTAGCGGCTAGGGCATACCATCTCGATTTCCAGCATGAAGTGGAACAAACCGCCCACAGTCTGTACCTGAAATTACAGGAGCAACCCTTGGTGCTTAACAGCCTGCGGGCAACCCGGGTGACCGCCGATGCCGCTGTCATCGCCTTAACCCTCCATACCGGCGGGATTGGCGTCCATGATTTGGTGATAGCCCCGGCCATGTTGACCTTGACTTCCCTGTTAGCGGAAAGCGCGATCGGCGGTTATGTGCATAAAATCGAAGCCCAGCTAAAGCAGCGACAACTTGATACGGTCAAGCAAATCTTATTTATGGGCGGCATCCGCGCGCAGTTGTTGGCGTTACCTGGGCAACTGTCCGCACTGGCCCATTTTAATATTTCGATTGCCCAACTTAACTCGGTGGAGCAACAACTCAAAGAAAAACGTCATGGCTTACGATTACTCTGATTTGGTGGAAAAAACCCGCGCCTGGGCGGAACAAGCCAGCGCCGGTGGCTGGCTAGGCCAGGATGCGGCGGAACAATTGACTGAATTGGACACTAGGTCACCGGACAGTTTATTTGGGCAACATCAGTCAAGGCCGTTGATTGTCGCCTTCATGGGCGGCAGCGGCGTGGGCAAAAGCACGTTGCTGAACCGATTGGCCGGAAAACCCATCGCCCGTACCGGCATTGCGCGGCCTACCTCGCATGAAGTGACCTTATACCACCACTATAGTGTCGCGCTGCAGCAGTTGCCGGAACACTTCCCCCTATCGCAGATCAATATCGCCCACCATGACGACGAAGGGAGGAAACACATTATCTGGGTCGATATGCCCGATTTTGACAGCACCGAGCTAAGCAACCGGCAATTGGTGTTGCGGTGGCTACCGCATGTCGATGTTTTGGTGTATGTGGTCAGTCCCGAACGGTACCGTGATGAGAAAGCTTGGCAATTACTGTTGGCGGAGGGCGCACGCCATGCCTGGTTGTTTGTGATGAACCAATGGGACATCGGGTTGCCGGAACAGTTTGATGATTTCCGCCAACAATTGCACAAAGCGGGTTTTTTTGAGCCGGTGATGTTCAAAACGGCCTGTACGGAACACCTGCAAACCGATGAGTTTGCCGCCTTGGAAGCAACCATCAATGCCTTGTGCAACAGCCACGTCGTCGAACAACTGGAACGACGTGGACAACAAGTCCGCAAACAGGAGTTACGGCAAAAATTACAAAAAACCCATGCCCAGTTGGGTCAGCATGAATTATTCGGACAACTCCAAGCCTACTGGAATCCACAATGGTCCCGTACGGCAGGGATATTGCGGCAGGGTTTCGCATGGCCTCTCCAAGCGCTGGCCAGTTTCTATGCCGAGCACGCCGCCGACTTGCTGTTTAGCACCCAAAAAGACAAGGCATCGTTGTGGGATTCCTGGGCGCAAGCCCGATTTGATGATGCTCTGGATAATCTGGTGATCCACGCCAGCCAACTCAGTCTTCCGATCACGCCCTTGAGAAGGGCATTGCTGGAGGTCAGAGGTAAGGCCGAAAAAATAGTCGATTCGCAAACGGAATTATCGGTCAGGAAAGCCTTGGTCAATCCCGGCAACGTCGTGCAACGTAGTTTTTTAAAGTTTGTCCGTTTTTGTGAAATCACCTTGCCATTGGTGGCGATGGCTTGGGCGGGTTACCGGCTGTTTGTGGGTTATTACCATAGCAATCAAACGAATAGCCATTATTTAGGGGTGGATTTTGCCATTCATAGCGTCTTGTTAATAGGCCTGGCCTGGTTGTTGCCGTTTTTTATCTTAAGAAAATCCCAGCCGTCCCTGAAAAAAAGCGCTTTGCGGGGATTGCACAAGGGACTGGAGAATGCCTTGTCCAGTTTGGACCATGAATTGTCCGAAGCCTTGAACAGGGTTCAAAGCCAACACCTGGAACACAGCGAACAGCTGTATAGGTTAATCGCATGGTGTGGCGATAAAAACGCAAACCAACCGCGAATGCCGGCGGATGCCAGTCCGCCATTAAACCGGATGTTGATGGAAAATTGAGAGTATGGGCGGGTTTTAGGGGCTTTGCCGGTTTCCAGTTCATGGTGCAATTACATCACGGGTTCTAGCAATGAGGGCAGAATGGGGCTGCCGTGTGTCCGGTTCATTCAATTCAGCCATAAACTGTAACTTGACCAGCACGGGGTCGTGGTCTGACAGGGGTTCTCCGTTAGCCATAGGATTCCGGTCAATACGCCAGCCCGTGGCCGTGACCTTGCAAGGGCCGCCCGCCAAAATATGGTCGATGCGGTTCTCAGGGTGCGCTTCGGATGCCACCTGTGGTGATTGTGCCAGCGTGTAAGCATTTGAAAGCAGCGGTGGCGTCAGTTCGCTGCCGGTAAATAGACGGTATCGGTCGGCGGTCGCCTTGCTGTTAAAATCACCCGTCACGATCATTGGCAGGTTCTGCGCTAAGCGGGTGATCCGCTCACGGAACAAGGCCGAACTCGGCCCTTTGTTGCCTCCTGCATTGTCAAAATGGGTGTTGACGAACAAAAAAGTAAACCCGGTGGCTTTTTCTTTGAGCAACGCCCAATTGACATAGCGGATCACCGATACTGCCCGGAAACCTAAAGCCAGCGGCAGTTCCGGAGTGGGGCCTAGCCAAAGTTGGCCTGAGTCCAATAGCTGGAAACGTTCGGTGCGGAACAATAACGCCGCGTCACCATACTGGAAACGGCCCAGATGGTAGCTGACCAAAGAGTATTTTTTCAGCGGCACGATCATGGCGATGTCGGTATCGGCATGGGTTTCCTGCAAACCGATCAAGTCGGCATCATACCCGGCAATCCGTGTGCGGATTTCAGGCAGCCGTACCGACCAAGGCAAATAACCGCCCGTATCGTCATTACCGAAACTTGCGGCCATGTCCTCTATAACTGCCGAGCCATAAAGGACATTAAAACTAAGCACCTTAATGGGCCCGCTGGCGCAAGCTTGAGGCTTGCTGTCGGTTGCAGGCGGGTAAACCCTATTGGGCAAGGGCTTAGCAAAGCCATAACCGGTGTAGGCGGCCAAATATTGGATACCCTGCAGGCGCAGTAATGTCCAAATGACCGCTAACGACACCAGTAGAACTAAAAAAACGATCACTGTCTGTTTTAACCGGCGTAGCATGATTGCGGCCTCAGTTGCGTGGTCAATGATTTATTTTTGGCAATAAAAAGCCCGCATAAGCGGGCGTGTTGGGTTTTTATTATTGTTATTATCCGCCTCTAAATGCAGACTCTAAATTCAGAGTGCCGAACCCAAGCAGTTTTTCTGATTTTATTATTGTTATAACGAGCTTTTTACAGCCCTTCCTCCCCTTTCTAAGCCGGTTTTCAGGCCGACCCAACTCTCAAAAGGCGGATTAATTCTAATCTTAAGGGACTCTATTTGTCTACATAAAAAAACAGATATGCTCTATAAATTGATGGCACAATAAAATTAACCATAAATTTCAGTTTGTTATATGTCCATATTGGCTGTAATTTTTTATCGCCTAGGCAAAAACGGCATTTTTCAGCCCTAGTTCATGACAGCTATCCACTAGGCTTGATGTTAGGTCAACGTTGCCGTCTAGCCTCATACTCTTGTTCCAATAAGAACCGCAGCCTCTGGCTGAGGATAGAGGACAACTGAAAATTCAACCCCTGGGACTGTTGCGCTAAGCGTATTTGTAAAATTGCTTCCTTTAATTGTCCGGTGGCATAGTAGTATTCCGCCAAATATCGGTGCGATTCGGCGGGGCGTTGTAATGTGCTCGAAACTTGCGCCATTAGCTCCCAGTAAATGGGCAAGGCCTGCGTTTTTTCGGTCAAAGTGGCGAGCGTTTCTTTTGCCGACTCCGCCTTGCCCGCTTTAAGCAATGAAGAAACATATTCCAACTTTATCACTTGGTTTTCAGGATGGTGGTTGACCAGTTGGCCATAAATGTCCAATGCCGTTTTGTAGTCGCCTGAGGCCAACGCGGTCCGCGCCAAGGCTGCGGCGAATTGCGGCTGGTTAGGATAAGCTTGCGTCAACTCTCGGAAACTTTTTTCAGCCCCATGATAGTCTTGCTGGTTTAGCGCCAATAAGCCTAAGGCGTAGCGGGTCACAACCCTTTGTTCTTCGGTGCCCTGGAACTGTTTGGCCTTAAGGTACTTAAGCGCGTGTTCGTGGCTTGTAGGGCTGGTGGCCAACAGCTTGGCTTTTGTTAGCTGATAATTAAGGGAGTCTGGATATTGTTTGTACGGATAGGTTTCCGCCCTGCCCCGGGTGTCGGAAATACGCGAAGTGGTGACCGGATGGGTACGGAGGAATTCGGGTACGCCCTGGCCATAAAACCGGGTCGCTTGTTGCAAGCGTTCAAAGAAAGTCGGCATGCTACGGGGATCAAATTCCGAACTGGCCAAGGTTTGCATGCCTACCCGGTCGGCTTCGGCTTCATGTTCGCGGGTAAAGTCAATTTGGAATTGCACGCTGCCCGCTTGAATGGCCATTACCGCTGCCTGTCCCAAAGCCGGAGACTGTGTCCCCAACAAAATAGCCGCCAAAGTCGCCGCCATGGTCGGGATCGTCAAACGGCCTGCCGCTTCAGCGGCGCGGTATAAATGCCGTTGGGTGACGTGGGCGATCTCGTGCGCCAGCACGGAAGCCAGTTCGCTCTCCACTTCGGTATTCAAGATCAGCCCTGAATTGATACCAATATAACCGCCCGGCCCTGCAAACGCGTTGATGTCATTATCCATCACCACAAAAAAATGAAAGGGATAGCCGGGCGCATCGCTGGCCGCCGCCAACTTATCGCCGATAGTTTGGATATAAGTCTGGATCTCGGCATCTTGGTTGATGTTGACTTGCGTATGCAGGCTACGAAAAAACGCCTCGCCCAATTCTTTTTCTTCTTGAGGTGTCAACAAAGTGCCGGATGAATCACCCATGTCCGGGAGTTTTATTTTGTCGATTTCATCGGCATTAGGACTGGCCGAAAACAAACACAGGCCAACAGCGACGGCTAGGGCGGAAGATGTTAATTTCATGAGAAAATTGATATTAAGTAACGTGCATGAATTAACTTGAGCGACTTCATACACGTCATTCCGGTAGAGCCTGCTCCGGCATGGATTGCCGGAGGATGCC
Source organism: Methylococcaceae bacterium UBA659 (assembly GCA_002299495.1). Classification (GTDB taxonomy): domain Bacteria; phylum Pseudomonadota; class Gammaproteobacteria; order Methylococcales; family Methylomonadaceae; genus Methylovulum. The sequence continues at coordinate 8,602 of DBNZ01000212.1, read as the reverse complement.
GGAATCCAGACTGCATGGATAGCTTGCAGTTTACCATCCATGTCACTGGATACCCGCATCCATGCGGGTATGACGAGTTTAGTGGCGCGAATTATTGCTCACTTGTGCAACTTATTTTGTGCACGTTCCTAAGCTAGGGTTTCAAACATAAAATGACATCTTACTTTCGCTGGCTTGCCATGGTATGCGACCGATGTTCAAGATCAAATGGACAAAAACATTGCCGACCAATTCCCAAATAGTCGAGCGGACTTTTGCATGGCTTGGAAATTATCGCCGATTGAGAAACTTGCAAAACCATCGTGCAACCATCGAACAAAATTATCTTTGACTTTCTCTGAGTCTGTTTTTTTCAGCCGATAGTTCTATTTTCGGTCAGTCACTGGAAATGTCGTCGACATCACTCATCTTGGCTAAAGGAATGGCGACCCGGCTATCGTGAGTAGGTGCCGACGTTAATTCGGTTTCGAGCCGATCCAGCAGCGCCGGCGTTTTCGGTATGTTATAGGGAAATAAAGAGCTTTGTGTATTCAGCCAGTATTGTGATACTGCCTCTCTTAACTTGTTCATGTCTTTGATAAAAATGGATTTTTTGCGCTTCAGTTTTATCATTTTGGGGCAGGTTATGTTCTTTTTTTGGCCGTTCTGGTTACTCATTCAACTCGCTTTAATGCGTTTTGCAAGTTCCTTAACATTGTAAATTCCCCTAGCCGAGTTTGAAATGCGAACTTTAAGCCATGTGTCATCCTCTATTCGATCACGGTCTTAGAGCGAGCTTATAATTTCCGCATGCAATAGAGGGGGAAAGCGCTCGTTATGCTAGACTCAAAGCATGCAGCCGGTAACCTGAACCTGGAAAAGAGTCTTCTGTGCACATCCGAGCGGGGGAGTGTGTGTTGTTTTTGCAGGCGCTTTGTGAATCAATCGGGCTGCGAAAGAAACAGGCAACGGCATCAGGTTGGCAGCACAATAAACGTTGATACCTTTGCGCCACCGTGGGCTAGGCAACGGCAGAGATAGTCAAGTGCTATTTGGCGCATCATCTTGAGCCCAACCCGAATGATAATTTTAAGATAGAGCCGGATTAAGTTATCGCTGGTGTTATAAAAAAGTTTACCCAACCAAACCTCCCAATTATTTTTAGACCATTGCTCACCGATTCCGGGGTCGCCCATGCAGCCAATACATATCACATCGCTGTTTTTATTGCTTATCTATTGGACCGGGGCGGTTTCAGACCCGCTGGCTGTCCAAGACATCAAATGGCTCAACCGAATGGGCTATGGCATTACCAGCCAAGCGGTCGCTGAATTTCAAAGCCAAGGCAAAAAAAAATATTTGGAAGGGCAATTGGCCGCCTCCGCCGATGACAACCTGCCCCCCTCCATTCAAAGCCTCGTTGCCCAACTCTCGATTGAACAAAAAGACGAAGAGTGGGTGGCCAAAGAATTCCACAACAGACACAAGGGCTTAAAAAACTTGCCCACCGAGCAAAGGCAAATCGCAAGGAAGGCGAGGAATCAAGCCGCTGAACAAGTATTAAACGAAACCAGGCAGCGCCATCTACTGCGTGCGCTTTATTCTCCCTGGCAACTGAAACAGCAAATGACCTGGTTCTGGCTCAACCATTTCAGCGTCTTCAGCCGCAAAGGAAATATCAGCGTCCTGTTGGCCGATTATGAAGACACCGCCATCCGCCCCCACGTCCTGGGCAAGTTCCGGGATTTGCTGATGGCCAGCTTGCGCCATCCGGCCATGCTGGTCTATCTGGATAATAGCCATAACGCCGTTGCTAAAATCAACGAAAATTACGCTCGGGAATTAATGGAATTGCATACGTTAGGCGTAGATGGCGGCTATACCCAACAAGACGTACAAAATTTGGCGAAAATCCTCACCGGTGTCGGCATCAACTGGGAAGAGAAAAAGCCGAAGATGAAGCCAGAACTGCGCCGTTATTATGTGCGCGACGGTATTTTTGAGTTTAACCCTAAGCGCCATGACTTTAGCGAAAAGCATTTCTTGGGCAAGACCATTAAAGGCGAAGGCTTTGCGGAAGTCGAACAAGTGGTCGACCTGTTGGCCAAACACCCGTCAACGGCAAAATTCATCAGCCGTAAACTGGCCGTTTATCTGGTCTCAGACCACCCGACACCGGCTTTGGTGGAAAAAGTGGCCAAAACCTTTACCGCCACCGACGGCGATATTGCCGCCTGTTTACGGACGTTGTTGGAATCCCAAGAGTTTGCGGATTCTCTTGGCAAAAAAGTCAGTGACCCCATGCACTACATCTTGGCCACCGTAAGGTTTGTCTATGACGGTGACACCATAACCGACATAGGCCGCATAAACCAATGGCTAAACAAACTGGATGAACCGCTCTACGGCCACTCGACCCCTGATGGTTATGGCATGACCGAGAAAGACTGGATTAGCCCCGCGCAATTGACCGAACGCTTTGAAGTGGCCAAGCAAATTGCCAATAGCAAGCTTTCTGCAAGCCGCAACGCCGCGTTGGTACGGCAAAAATTGGCCGACAAACCCCTGTTTAAAACCCTTGAGCCCCTGCTGTCAGCCCAAACCAAGGCGGCCTTGGAAAAAGCCAAATCAGCCCAAGAATGGAACACGTTCTTGCTGTCCGCACCCGAATTTATGTACCGTTAACCGGAGAACACCATGAATCGTCGTAAATTCTTACAATTACTTTCAGCTTCGGCTCCGTTACTGTTAAATCCGCCAAAATTGTTCGCGGTCCCTAGTACCGACGCCCGCTTTTTGTTGGTTTTCTTGCGTGGCGGGTACGACGCCGCCAATATCCTTATCCCGCATTCCAGCCCGCTTTATTACGAGACCCGCCCCGGCATCGCCATTCCCCGCCCCGACCCGGCCAATAAAAACGCGGGCATACCGATCAACGCGGACTGGGCGTTGCACCCGGCCCTTAAAGACAGCATTTGGCCGTTGTTCCAACAAGGCCAAGTGGCGTTTATTCCGTTCGCGGGCACGGACGATGCCTCGCGCAGCCATTTTGAAACCCAAGACAGCATAGAACTAGGCCAGCCCTTGACAGGCCAAAAAAACTACAATTCCGGCTTTCTTAACCGCTTGGTCAGCACCTTATCTGGTCCCATCCAGGCCATTTCATTCACCGACACCCTGCCTATTGCCTGTAAAGGCCCCGCTGCTATCTCAAACCTGTCATTAACGGGTAAGAAAAAGCAAGTCTTCGCCGACCGCCAATCGGATATTCTTGCGGAAATGTACCAAGGTAGCGCCCTTAACGAATACATCAAAGAAGGCTTTGAACTTAACCAGGCGGCGGTTCAGGATATGGCCGCCGAAATGGAACAGGCCAGCCGGGGCGCCATCAGGTCCAAAGGCTTTGAGAAGCAAGCCAAGCTGATGGCCGCCATGATGCAGGACAAATTTAATATTGCCTTCGTAGATGTAGGGGGGTGGGACACCCACTTCAACCAAGGCGGGGCGGAAGGCCAGCTGGCCAAAAAAATCTCAGCCTTAGGCAATGGCCTAAATGTCTTTGCCAAGGAAATGGGACCGGTCTGGCAGAAAACGGTGGTCTTGGTCATCTCGGAATTTGGCCGCACCTTCCGGGAAAACGGTAACCGGGGCACAGACCACGGCCACGGCACTGTTTACTGGGTGTTAGGCGGCGGCATCAAAGGGGGGCGTATTGTCGGCGACCAAACCCGATTGACCGCAGACAAATTGTTCCAAGACCGCGATTACCCGGTCCTCAATGAATACCGCAGCGTGATGGGCGGCCTGTTCCAAGCCCAGTTCGGTCTCCCTGAAAAAGCTTTGGCGCAAATATTCCCGGCGACGAAACCTAAAAATATGGGCCTGCTCTAGGCTAAATATTCTGTTTTCGAAAACCGGGTTGCATCTGTTGTTTTCGGGCAGTATACTGCCCGAAAATTAACTACTCGCGTAAGCTTATGCATTTTCGAATCCGCAAAAACGTGGTGCAACTGATCCGCACCGAATACAACCTAGAGACCCAAAAGCCTAAGGCCGCCGTCATTGGAAAAATGCCTTTGTCCAACCCGGTCATAACGCAAGAACTGGCCGGATTGCTGTCGACAGATGAATTAAACGAAGCCAAGGCTTGGATTAACCACAACAACCGTATCATGCTGTTGCGGGAAGAAATGGCCGCGTTGACCTTAGCTGAAACATTAAGCCTAGCCAATCGCTGGTTTAAGCGGCAAGGCGAGTCAGAAGCCGCCATTGCCGTAGCCGCTGACCTTGGTCATGAACTTAACGCCATACGCAAGACCTTAAAGGCGATTAATCCGGTTTCTTGAAAATAAACCTTCCGGAAACACAAGGGAACTACGAATGGACTCTGCCCTACAAAACTCCCGTAAACAGGAAAACCACCAAAATTGGCGGATTATTACCACCCAAGCTTAACTTTTTGGTATTGTTAAATATGTAGCGTTTTTGATTTTTATCTAATTGAATAATAAGGCTAAAAAATATTAAAGCTATCTAAAATTAACAATGCCAACTTTTTAACCCCTTACAAAAGGAAAAAACCATGCCAGAAGCTAAACAAAAACCGACCCAACTAAACGTCGCTGAATTAATCCAATCCGCCAAGGCCACCAACGCGGATGCTTTCGGAAAAATCAACGACAAACGTGCGGCAACCATCGCCAACGCCCTATTCGACGAATTAAAAAAACACCTCGCAGAAGCCGAAGCAGGCAGCATCAATGTCAAAGGCCTGGGCAGGTTCACTATCACCCAAAAAACCATCATGAAAGACGGCGAAGAAAAATCCCGCCGTAGAGTTATATTTCGGGCTGGTAAAAAATAAAAATTGATTGGGGAGGGGAAGATGCCGAAACTTAACAAGGGATTGTTATCGGCTATCTTCTCCATATCTAGTAAAAAAGAACAGGGTATGCCCTAAAATTATATTTTTTAAATTTTTTAACCTAGTAAACCCATTTCCTAATGAAGCATGCCGCCCAGAAAATAGGGCAAACCGGGTGAAACCGCAAGCTTCTGATTTCAAATCATGCCATTACGCCGCCTATTCCTTCCAATTATCGGCATTAAAGCAAGTCATTTTTGATGAAAGCTTCAACATTCTTCTGATTAACCTTAATGACAAAACGACTATTGCTTCATATTGGCACTGGAAAAACCGGCACGAGTTCCATACAGAATTGCCTTTTCGAAAACCGTCATTTTTTAACCGCGACTTGTGGCATTTTTTACCCTGAATATGGCCTCTCCCAGATAGAGCATTTTGGCGATGTCATTAATGCCCATTATCCCGTGGTGTTTTGGGCAACCCAGGGCGATACCCTCAATTTAAACGCACTGCTCAACGAATTTGAAAGATCAAATTGCCAGCTTCTGGTGCTTTCTTGCGAAGATTTTTACCATCATCTTCTGCCTGCCCATATCGCCTACTTAGCCCAGGTTTTCAACTATTTTTCCGTGGAGATTATCTGTTATGTCCGTAGGCAAGATTTATATATGGAATCTGCCTGGAAACAACAGGTTAAGGTGGGACAAATGAGGACTTCCTTTCAGGATTTCTTAAAATGGCACACCGATCCGGAGCATTTGGATAAAGTCCACGGCAATTATTATCGAATGCTGAAACCGTGGGCGGAAGCATTCGGAATTGACGCAATCCGGGTTAAGGTTTTCGATAAAACCGAATGGCTCAATGGCGATTTAATTGACGATTTCCTGAACGCGGCAGGCATTGATTTCAATCAGGCCAAACAGTTGTTGGTTAAATCCCCATCGACCACCAATGCGGCTCTTCCAAGTGAATTAATGAAGTTAATTCAGAAAATTAATGCGCTGAGATTGATACTGGAGAAAGATCAACAGGGTTTTATTGATTATCTCAATGGACTCACGTCTTTCCAAGACCCGCCATTGCTCAGCAACCTCGATCGTCGAGCCATACTCAAAAATTATCGCCGCTCCAACCGGCTGCTGTTTGAAGAATTCTGCAAACGTCCTATTCCCCAGTGCTTTTTACCCAGTTCGATTATCCCTGAGCAAAGGAAAACGTCTCCCAGGTTGCTTGAAGATGTTGCAATTCTTTGCCTAACCGAAGCTTGGAAGCAAACAAAACTCGCGCCACAGGAACACAACCGAGCGGCGGCAAAACCTGTCACTAAATATCGCAAATTTTTTAAAACTGCGCTTAAGACAATTTTACCCGGCAAAAACCAGACAAAAGCCGTCTCTAAAACCCTAGACCCCAATAAACCAGCGCAACTATCCCCTTTCGTCCTAAACATCAGTTCATCGCCCATTGCTATCGAAGAGGACCGGCAGATTTTTTGCTATGGCTTTCCCACACTGCCAAAATTGAAAACCTCTCTTTTATCTGAACTACCACAGTGTTCAATGACGGCGAATGATTGCTTTATATCGGCCGCAGACTACGCTCCACCGGCCGACTCCCAAGCATTACTCGGTGGTTTATATGAAAACGGCCTGCTTATTCAAGATGCAAACTATCGAGGAATTACTGCAAAAAGGGCCATTGACCCGGCAAGCATCAGCCAAGCTCAAATCAATAAGTCTCTGTTAATTCGAGAACCTTGTATTTACCTAGGCTGGTTATCCAATTATTTTGGCCATATATTACTCGAAGCCCCGGCGCGATTTTGGATTTTAAAATCGCTTGATATAAGCCAATATAAGTTCATCTACCACCCTTTAAGCCATCGCCGCGGCCCCATTCTTGACAACGTTTTTGAATATGAACTCGCGCAAACATTGTTTGATTGTTTTGGCATCCGTAAAAACCAAATCATTTTAGCGAACCAAGACTTATGTGCCGAGCACCTAATCATTCCATCGTCCATGTTCTTTTTAAGCCTGACGGTAGACCCAGGCCAGTTATCTATTTACGATCGCATCAAAGCTTATTCCCTTAGAAATAGGATAGATTTCGCTCCGGGAAGAAAAATTTATTTATCCCGATGCTTATTAAAAAAAACTAACGGACGCAAGGCAATTAACGAAGAAAGCATCGAACAACTATTCGTTGCTTACGGCTTTGAAATCGTTTTTCCGGAACTTCTTTCCTGGCAAGAGCAAATCCGATTAATGAGCGAGGCGAACATTATCGCCGGATGCGAAGGATCGGCGCTGCACATGGGACTGTTTTCCCCTCCCGACACAAAAATGATTGTGCTATCTAGCCGAAACATAGTTATAAACCAGCTACTTATCAATAAGTTATCAAAAATAGAGACGCACTTGATCAATGCCGGAAAAGACCGTTCCATACACATCACGGGCAACTGGGAAGCCGATATTGATTTCATTAAAGAAAATCTAAATCAAATAATGCGCCGCGTTGTTTAACGCATAGCTAAACGACGCTCCTCAGTCTTAAGTCCAGAACCATAATGACCTGAAGCATACTTAAGCCCACTAATTCCAGAGAACAACGAAAATCCATTAAGGGTAATGTGTTAAATTTAGACGCAGTGTATGACACCCTAATTATTTACTTAGAAATCCATGCCAATTTTCACTCGAGACGACATTAACGTTTTTTATATTCATGTCCCCAAGACGGGCGGCACACATATTGAGTCTTTTTTTAAAAAAAATGGTTTTTCCATTTCCGAATTTTCACCAGGATTAATCAAATTTCGAAAATGTACTCCACAACACATGCATGCGGAGCAAATAAATCAAATTTTTAAGTTAGAAATTTTTAACTATACATTTATGACCGTTCGCAATCCCATATTTCGCTTTCGAAGCGAATTCATTATGCGGGAATTCATCATACGGAATCAGAATGGCAATCGAGATAGGGGGCAGTCAGAAGATATAAACCGTTGGTGGAAAATGATTAAAAAAAATTATCACGAGAATTCTTTTGCCTTAGATAACCACATACGACCCCAGGTTGAGTTTTATATCAACGGGGTTGACGTTTATAAACAAGAGGATGGTTTTGACGAAGATTGGGCGAGAAATTTAGAAGCCAAAATTGGCATTAAATTTGAGCATTTAACGATACCCAGAAGGAAAAATACCGAAAAAGACTTTGAAGAGGAGATTAAAAAAATTGTTTTGAAAGATTCCACTCGCAAGGAAATTCAATCTTTTTATCAACAAGATTATGCTTTTTTTAATTATTCCACTGCGGATAGGTGGTAAATAATTACCTAAACAAACCAGGGCTTAAACTCCGCTTTATCATCGGTACACAGATTTAATCCACTACCTTTTAAGATTTAAGATTGAGTGGGTACAAACAGACGCTGAAAATCTTGGAAACGGAGCGCTAGCGAAGTGAAGATTTTTAGTCCGCGATAGGCGTAGCGCCGGGCGGGTTTTCGGAGCGAAGCGGAGAAAACCTGCAAGGCATCGCGAAACGCCGTCAAGTCATGCGAGAGCCTATGTTCCGACCCCTTGTCGGGTCGGAACGGGGTGACGCGGACGGATCGGGGCGCCGAAGGCATTAGCAGTCGCGTTAAGTTTTTGCTGCTTGCTTGGGCTGGGATGCCCAAAACAAGCTTTCGCAAAAATAGCGACTCCCCGCGGGCGGCTTAGTGCGCGGGATTGGCGTGGT
>DBNZ01000177.1:21761-24936 GCA_002299495.1 Methylococcaceae bacterium UBA659 | reverse complement strand
TTGCTGATGCCCTCGCCTTGGCTGACAATATGCGACAAAGTCCCCCTAAAGAGAGAAGTGGGCGGCATGGTTGACTGGCGTTTCTGCGACATTCATAAAATCGTGGATTCAACTCCGAAGCCGGGCCAGTTGTGCCGGAACAAACTGTTATAGCCCAGGCAGTGAATATTTCCGGCTTTGCGTGTGTCTTGCACTAGGGACGAACGCTTTGTAAAGCCGCCAATCATCCGTCATGACCTCGCCAACCGCGACGCCCTCTATGGCCTGCCAGAGCTTTTCGCCCATCTCAATCAACAGTAATCCATAACCTACGGGTATTTTTACCCTTGATGGAAATAAGGTTTAATAAGAGACTTGATCGCCCTGTTTGGGTTAGAATGCGGGCATTTAGGCGAGATAAGCTTTAACTTATCCCGTTACCGTACGCATCATTATGGTTTGATTTTCCGCAGGATAAATGTATAGACAAAGCCCCTAAGCAACAAAATCGTAAAAATCGGCTTGCCCAAAGAGTAAAACCACACGCTTAAGAAAATTGAATTACTTAGAAAGAAAACGTTCAACTTTTTGACCAAGACGATGCAAGCCACAATATTGCAGGTTGGCTAAAAAAAAGAGAACCGATTGACCCCGTTATTTAACGAATGGGTTGCCAATAGCAATAAAAAAATCTAAACAGACTGATTGGCCGCCATTGGTAACTTTTCACCGAGGAATTAAAATGCGAAAAAAACTACTTATTTTGACAGGTGGGCTGACATTGCTGCTGACAAGCGGCTTAGGCCATGCTGCTAATGACTTACCTCCCACGGCAAAAGCTGAGATGGGACCGGTCGAAGATGTCTGCACTGAATTCAACGATCCGAAATGGCGCGAAGCCCAGGTCATTGACGGCGTGACCATCCAAGAATCCCGTTTATGCGAACCGGATAATCCGGCGGACATCGCCGCTTTCGTCAAAGGCACCAACGGCATCTCCATGGATACGTTAATGCAAACCCAGTTGGCTGCTGACGCCATTACCATGTCAGATGACATGGATGGCGACGGTGACCCGGATAAGTACATTATTAAACTTGAAGTGGTTGAATTGAATGGCCGCTCTCCCGATGTTAAAGAGCCTATCACGACTTACGATATAGCCCCTGGGGTACAACCAACATTTTGGGTGTTCGCCCCTAAAACCCGTGACATGTCCACCCGCAGTTTGTATGAACCGATTGCCAACCCGTTATTGCGCGTGCCTTCGCCAGTGATACGGATAGAGCAAGATGACGTGGTTTGGATTGTTTTGGAAAACACCCATTATTTTCCGCATTCCATTCACTTGCATGGCGTAGACCACCCCTTCATGGACCACGCCGGTCACGGCAATGACGGTGTCGGCCAAACCAGCAACATGGACACCATGCCGGGTGACAGCAAAACTTATGTCATCAAGCCGCGCCAACCTGGAACCATGTACTACCATTGCCATGTGCAGCCTCATACCCATATCCCTATGGGCTTGCAAGGCATTCTTGTAGTGGAAGAGAACCGTCCCAACAATTGGCCGCAAACCCTAAATGTCGGGGCGGGTCAAGTGCGCCACCCATCCGTGGCAGTCCTTGAGAAATACGATAGGGAATATGACTTGCATTATCAATCGGCGGATAAAGAATTGCATACCGTGGTGGCGCGTTCGGCAAATGACCCCCGTTTGCTTGCCAGGCGTTTGAACACGGAATATGACATCACAGAAGCCGGCGACGATTATTTTATGCTTAATGGCCGCTCTTTCCCCTACACCTTAAGGGAATCTTTGGTCCATATGGAGGAAAACAGGAAGGTAAAGCTACGCATTTTAAATGGCCATACCGAAGCGTTCGCCATGCACATCCACGGCCATAAACCCACCATTACCCACTATGACGGGGTTGATAATGGCCCAAGCTCTTATATCCAACGGGATACCCATATGATGGTGCCCGCACAGCGCATTGACTTAGAGCTTAGCGGCGTAGACGATGGCTTGAATAGCTTCGGCCAAGGTATCTGGATGATGCACGACCATTTTGAAAAATCCTTTACCACTAACGGCTTAGGTGAGGGCGGCGATATAAGCCTGGTGGTCTACAAAGGCTATGTTGATGAGAGGGGCGTCCCTAAAGCGCATGGAATGAGTCTTGCGCCTTATTTTTCCAAAGCGTTGTGGCAGGGGAAATACCCGATTTGGTACGATTACGATGCCTGGCATAGTTTAGGGCTGCCTGATTTAGAAGCGGGTTACACTCCGGCAAAAGTTGCCGTACAACCCACTGTCAAAGAACCATCGGGTGCTGCTAATGCCCCTGAAACAGGGCAATATTCACCGTTCGGCAAGTTAATGACGGGCTTACTCCTAGGCTTATTTAGCTACTGGGCAGTCGTTAAAAGGCAGATGATCATTGATTTTGTCAAGGCTTTAGTCAATAAAGCCAAGCCGGCCTAAAAAGTGGGTTTATGCCTTTGGCGCGTTATTTCCCGGCATAAACCCTATCTATCCGATTGTATTTTAAGACAAATTTAATAGCCCGAAACTTACTCGACAGGTACTGGCATAAAGTCTTCTAGCTCATATAACCGAGACTTTTTCCAGTCATCGAAGTTGTCGTCATAAAATTCAAGATCGTTGTCAATGGCGTACTCATAACAGCTTCTAAACAGCCTTGCCGTGCGGAATGCATGCAATTCATCATCTGTGGTAATTTTTTTGACATTGCCCACCTGAAACGTCTTGTTTCTTGCTTTGCCATTATCCACCCAGAAAACCGTGTAGCAAAGATAGCTCTTGTCTTTCCGGTGATCATACTTGACGGTTCTGGACACACCTGTCAAACCGGTGCTGGTTTTGTTTTTCGGCGGTTTTAAGAAGCGGCTTTTGCTGCCCTTTAACACCACCAACATTTGATCCCGCCAAGTGATGGCCGCCTGTAACGACTTACCTTTATTACCCCATAATTTATGTGAAAAATATCGGCTACTTTCCTTTCCCCGTCTTACAATCCGAACCTGGAAACCAAAGGTGTCTGGCTCGGTAATATGCTTTATTTTTTCCATAAGAATGATCCCTCCCATGAATTTAACCCGTGCGATTAACGGCAGCCATAAACTGACATGTGGCATTAGTTAAGCTACTTTTTATTATACTGTAATG
>DBNZ01000177.1:20031-21445 GCA_002299495.1 Methylococcaceae bacterium UBA659 | reverse complement strand
TACTGTAATGCTACTGTAACAATTTAGCGTTAAAGGACGAATCATTGCAAGTAAATAATCCTGACTTAGGGGAATTCCTGACGAAACTGGTGTAGAATATTTTCAGGCCGCCCCTAAAGCGGTCGGTATTAATACCATATCCCTTTGTTTTCATTATTTTTTGGAGTTATTCAATGAGCGTATTAGTCGGTAAACAAGCACCTGATTTTAAAGTTCCTGCGGTTCTGGGCGATGGTCAAATCGTCGATTCATTCTGCTTTTCCGAATCAACTAGCGGAAAATACGCCGTATTGATTTTTTATCCCTTAGACTTCACTTTCGTTTGCCCTAGCGAACTGATAGCCTTAGATCATCGTATGGACGAATTCAAAAGCCGGTGTGTTGAGGTCGTCGCCGTTTCTATAGACTCGCATTTCACCCACAACGCCTGGCGCAACACCCCCATCAATAAGGGTGGCATAGGCCCAGTCCGTTACACCATGGCCGCAGACCTGACTCATTCTATTTGCAAAGACTATGATGTGGAGGCGGATGCTGGTGTCGCTTTCCGAGGGTCGTTTTTAATTGACCGCAATGGTATTGTCCGTCATCAAGTGGTAAATGACTTGCCGCTAGGCCGTAATATGGATGAGTTGTTGCGTATGGTCGACGCTTTGCAATTCCATGAAGAACACGGCGAAGTCTGTCCAGCCGGCTGGAATAAAGGTGATGCCGGCATGAATGCCAACCCTGAAGGCGTTGCCGAATATTTGGATAAAAATGCGGATAAGCTATAAGGCCGCTTAGCATTAACAACAAAAAGCGCGTTGCTTAATGTCAACGCGCTTTTTGTATCTAATCGGTTCTGCCGGCGTCGGCCAACAATTTCTTCCGTATAAAAAACGCGGCGACCAAACCGAATAGGGCGGGCATTTGCGCCATGATCACTCTACCCGCTCCCATCTTAGCGATTGAACCCGATAAGACCTTGACAAGAGTTAGCTTTATAATCCAACAAGCAAGCCAGTAGCCTATCATGCCAATGACGACCCATTTTATGGGTTCCTCGCCTATCTTTTTTGCGGTTAAATAAAACCAAGCCAACACGGCAATTCCAACAACAATCGTCATCTACCCCTCCGTTTTCGTTATTATTGATAACGTCTTAGTCTACGGCAAAAGTTACGGCTTGTCTTACCGCAATATTACTGATCTGATGTTACGCAGAAACTCATTTTTTCCACAAGATATAGTATTTCAACATGGAAATTTCCCACCCTATCTAGTGGCTCTGCGTAACATCCGTTACTGATTTTTCTAAAATCTAAGCTTTTTCCACGTTAATGTTTGCTTGGTAATTGGCTGAAACTCATTTAACCTTTTGCAATGCAACGATTCTAAGTGTGGAATGTGGACACCAATAAAAAATTCGCCC
>DBNZ01000177.1:8380-19618 GCA_002299495.1 Methylococcaceae bacterium UBA659 | reverse complement strand
ATGTTTAAACCGTACTCATGCCCACTACGGGTAGCATGTTGAGTATCTGCGCCAACCTATGCCGAGCTTTATGCCAAAAAGTCACAACCCACTATCTCTAGTAGCTGTGGGAGTTAACCGGATAAGCCCGGGTTTAAACGGGTGTAGAGACCTATGCCTAACCTGGTGGGTTTCGGCTTGCTTCATTAAACCATAACTACGGAAACCGTATGCTAGGACCATTACACAAAATGCAGACTGAGCCGGACAACCCCGTGCGGTACCAATTGGTGCTAGGCGACCAATCGATGCCCTTGAATGGATTATTGGGAAGCCCCGTCACCCTTAAACACAGCGGCCGTATTTTTTGTACGCATTGCAATCGCCCGATAAAAAAAACCTATAACCAGGGCTATTGTTACCCATGTTTTGTTTCTTTAGCCCGATGCGATATCTGTATTTTGAAGCCTGAAACCTGCCATTACCCTCTCGGAACTTGTCGGGAGCCGAGCTGGGGCGAGGCCTTTTGTTTTCAACCCCACATCGTCTATTTGGCCAATTCCAGCGGAATCAAGGTCGGCATAACCCGCCAAACCCAAATTCCTACCCGCTGGATAGATCAAGGTGCCGCCCAAGCCTTACCCGTATTTAGGGCGTCATCCCGTTATGTATCGGGTTTAGTTGAAATTGCTTTGGCCCGGCATGTCAGTGACAAGACCCATTGGCAACAGATGTTAAAGAACCATGCCAAGCCCTTGCCTTTAAAAGAAAAGAGCGACCAATTGCTTGGCTTATGTAAAAACGAACTGGCTGAAATTAAAAACAAATTGGGTGAGCATTCACTGGAACTGCTGGCTGATGAACCAGTAGTTGATATTCATTTTCCAATTGTTCAGCTTCCCGTGAAAATCAAAACCCATTGTTTCAATAAATCGCCAGAAGTTAGCGGTATTTTGCAAGGCATTAAAGGCCAATATCTCATTTTTGACACCGGCGTCATCAATATCCGTAAGTACACCGGTTATGAAGTTGGGTTATTGGCTTAAAGCCCATTCATGGTTTTAATGAACCGCTGTTGGCTAAAAAATAGGGCGCTCTTGTGCTCAAACCAGCGGGATTCTATTTCTGGTCGTTAGTACAACGCGACTGCAACGGCAGGGCAAGGGATTGTTGTTACGTTTCTGACCATAAAAGCCAATCGACAACCAACAAAAAAGGCTTAGGCAGTGCTGCCTAAGCCTTTTTTAATTGAAACAGATTAACTCGGCTAAAAAAATTACTCCAAGTTCGCGTGCCGTGAGCGCATGTCTTCCTCCGCGATGCCTTTTTCATGAATGATATGGGAAACCCATGATTCCAAAAAGAACAAGGTAGACAATTCAAATACCGTGCCCATAGGCATACCCTGAACCTTGCCATATTGCTCTGATTGGCCAATTTGGAACACGGCATCGGCCATGTCGCCGATAGTGGAACCGGCTTTGGCGGTTATCAACAACACGTCCGCCCTCACTTCGCGGGCGCGTTTGGCGAACGCCACCAATTGTTCGGTTTCACCTGACCCGGATATGACAATCAACAAGTCACCGCGTTTAATGCTGGGCGTGACGATTTCGCCTACAACGCTGACATCGTAGCCGCTGTGCATTAATCGCATGGCGAAGAATTTACAGATGAGACCTGAACGACCGGCGCCGGAGACAAATATCCTGCCCGCGCTATCGAGCATACGGGTCAGCCTTGAGGCATGCTCGTCTTCGGTAGCGGACAGGATGGCGTGGATTTTGTTAACAATCATTTGCTGGTGGGTGGATTTCCCGTCAGCCAGGTCACGCAAGTTGCGCGCGGCTTCGGCAGGACAGGCCGCGCCATAAATTGCCGCGCCGACGACAACAATGTCCGCACCCGAATCGACCACTTGTTTGATGGTGTTCGCTTTAATGCCTCCTGCTACGGAAATCCTGACATTCAAGCCCAACGCGGCGATTTCCTGCAAATCGGCAAATGGCGTCTGACCCGCCGCTTGGGCATCTAGGCCCGTGTGAACACCGATAATGCGAACGCCTAATTTTGCTGCCTCGCGGGCGCATTCGGCTTTGTTTGGGACATTGATCAAGTCGACTTGGGCTTCGGCGTCGTATTCCTTAGCGGCATCGATGACGCCTGCGATGGTGGCCATGCCGGAAACACCCAGCACAGTACAAATATCGGCGCCGGCGGCATAGAATGGGGTCGCTTCGTATTGGCCGGCGTCCATGGTTTTTAAATCCACCAGGATTAATTTATTCGGATAGCGTGATCTCAATGCCTTAACCAACTCGATGCCATTGTGTTTAATACAAGGCGTGCCGATTTCAAAAATATCGATATACGGTGCGGCTTTTTCAGCCAATTGCAAAGTTTGGTCAAAATCCAAAGAATCTAGTGCCAATTGTATTAAGGGGCTAGCCATTGTTTGTGC
This sequence comes from Methylococcaceae bacterium UBA659, assembly GCA_002299495.1. GTDB lineage: Bacteria > Pseudomonadota > Gammaproteobacteria > Methylococcales > Methylomonadaceae > Methylovulum. Next base: position 17,178 of record DBNZ01000177.1, on the reverse strand, counting down.
TCCGGTTGGTTATATGCTTCAAGTCAGTTTTTTAATTTTTGATAACCGAAAAATGGTTTTCAGTTAGCTTGTGCGTAAGTAACTGCTCCGCCTATAAAAACAATACCTGAGGTAGGGCGACGCAGTAGCAGTTGCCGAGTCACTAAGGATGTGAATCTATGGGCTTACACTTTAAGCGCAATTAAGCGCCTAGTGCCACCTCCCAGTTACCATCCCTAGCACTAGATTCCGGCATCCCCCGCTGGAATGACGGTACTTTTACCGCTAAACCGGGCTTGTGTATAACGATCAGCACGGAGCGCGGGAACGATAGGGCTGAGTAGTTACAGGCGTAAAAACATAATGACTTTAAAACAAGCCTGATGATATGTCAATTTTCCGCAATGGCTGGCCTCATCCCCCTGATTGAAATAAAATTCATTAAAAATCAAGGCTATGTGTTAATTCGTGAAGGGAGCAAATCAATAGGACGCCAGCGGCGATCAAGACGATTTGTGCCACAGAGGTTTTCAAGTCGGTTTTTTGGTGTAAGGAAGGAATTAAATCGGCGACTGCAATATAAATAAAACTGGAAGCGGCCAAAGCCAGAAAATAGGGCAAGCCCTCTTGCAAGCCATCCAAGCTAAAATAGGCCAGAATCCCACCGATGACGGTGGCTAAGCTGGCGAGGACGTTATAGAGGATAGCCTTTTTTTGGGAATAACCGCTGGCTATCAAAATGGCGAAATCGCCCACTTCTTTGGGAATTTCATGGACTGCGACGGCTAAGCTTGTTGCTATGCCCAGTTTGATGTCGGTCAGAAAAGCGGCGGCGATCAAAATACCATCGACAAAGTTATGGATGCTGTCGCCGATGATGATCAGCATGGCCACGGATTGAGGCTTGGAATGCCCATGCTGGTGTTCCATGGATGTTACCGCTGCGTCGCCATGGGCGTGGCAATGGCGCCAAATCAGTAATTTTTCCAACATAAAAAATCCCAGGATACCGGCTAGGACGGTGCCTGACAAAACCTGGTAGTGCTCCGGTTGGGTGTCGGCAAAGGCATGGGGCAGCAAGCCCCAAAAGGCCACCGCCAGAAGGGCGCCAATCGCAAAGCTGATGCCATGCGGGAGCGCCGCTTGCTTGTGCCGTTCTGGCAATAACAAAAACAAAGCCGCCGCCAGGACGCTTAAGATCCCGCCAATGGCGCAAAACAAGACGATGAAAAACAATAAGCCCACGGTTAATCTCTCCAAATCAAACTGGCCATGCGTCCGGTTTGTTGGTCTCGTCGATAGGAGAAAAAACGCCGATGGTCGGTTACGGTGCAAAAACCGCCGCCGTAAATTTGGTTGACGCCCAAATGGGCTAACTCTATTTTTGCCAACTGATAGATATCCGCTAGGTATTTGCCATTTTCTTGCGCATTGAAAGCAACGGCGAACTCGATAGATTTGTCAACAAAGGCCGCATACACTTCCGCGCCCACTTCAAAACGGCTTGGGCCAATGGCGGGGCCTAGCCATACCAGCGTCTCATGCCGTGGGAAGGGTGTTAGCGCGGCGCTAATTACGCCCGCCAATAAACCACGCCAACCACCATGAACAGCGGCAACCTGCTGTCCATCGCGGGTACAAGCTAAGAGCGGCAGGCAATCCGCCGTCAATACGGCACATACCCTGCCGGGTTGGTCGGTAAAGCCAGCGTCGGCTGGTAGAGGATGGTCTGCGGGCTGGGCTGGCAGTGCCTGGTTACCGTGAACTTGTTGCAGCCAAAAGGGATCACCTGGCAATTGCAGCCCTGTTTTGATGCGTTCCCGGTTAATCCGGACATTGTTGGGATGGTCGCCGACATGGTCGGCCATGTTCAGGCTCGCAAACGGCCCGTCACTGACGCCACCGGTACGCAAGGTCGTGAAAGCATGGACATTTTCAGGCGCTGGCCAAGCGGCTGTCAGCCAGTGCTCAGTGCCGCTCATTGTCAGCGATTGCTTGTAGTAAACGGCCCATGTCTTCAGGCATGGGCTGTTCCCATTCCAAGTATTCGTCCGTTTCGGGATGAGCCAACCCAAGTTTGGCGGCATGTAAAGCCTGGCGTTTAAAATTCCGCAGCTCATGTTCCAACTCTGCGTTGCAACCGGCGGGCATCTGAAACCGCCCGCCATAGACCGGGTCACCCAGCAATGGGTAACGGATATGCGCCATGTGGACACGAATTTGGTGGGTGCGGCCCGTTTCCAGCTTGGCTTGGATGAGGGTGTGGCGGGCAAAACGTCGCACTACCCGGTAATGGGTGACGGCAAATTTTCCTGCTCGCCTAACCACATAACGTTTGCGGTCGGTGGGATGGCGCCCGATCGGTTCATCAACCGTGCCACCGGAAATCATATTGCCGCGGACTATCGCCAGGTACTCACGGGTGATTTCGCGTTCTTGCAATTGCCGGGTCAGGCTATTGTGCGCCTGTAGAGTTTTGGCAACCATTAACAACCCGCTGGTGTCCTTGTCGATGCGGTGGACGATACCCGCCCGTGGCAAGGTTTCTAATTGGGCGTCATGGTTGAGCAAGGCGTTAACCAAGGTACCCTGCCAATTGCCGACGGCGGGATGCACCACCAAGCCAACCGGCTTGTTGACTACCAGCAAGCTGTCGTCTTCATAGATGATGTCCAGCGGAATGTCCTCAGCCGTTGACGTGATAACGATTTCTGCCTCGGCATCGAGGGCTATGGTTTCCCCGCCCTCAAGCTTGGCGCGTGGCTTTAGGATATTGCCGTTGACCTTGACCCGCTCCGCTTTGACCCAAGTTTGCAGTTTGCTGCGCGAATAGTCTGAAAAAAGTTCTGCCAGGGCTTGGTCCAAGCGCATACCTGCCATTTCTAGCGGGACTTCCGACGTTAGTATGGTCATAACAGGTTCTTACTTTTACGGTGTTGTTCAGTTATACTCATGGACTGGCCGATTGGGGCCGTTAGGCTGTTTTGATTGGAAAAGTTTGCAATATTACAACGTGTTGTTGGTGTCATGCGATTATTTTTAAAATTACTTGCTATTGCTTGTCTGGGGATAGCCCTGCAAGGGTGTGAGACCCTAGGTCTAAAGGATGATCCAGACAGTGCTGATGAATACGCTGGCTGGAGTGTCGGTCAATTTCGCTCAGAGGCGAAAGAGGCGATGGATTCAGGCAACTATGAAAAGGCCATCAAAATTTACGAGGCCTTGGAATCGCGATATCCGTTTAGCGAATCATCGGCGCAGACCCAATTGGATGTGGCTTATGCCTATTACAAAAACGACGATGCCGAATCGGCGCTGGCAGCGGCTGAACGGTTCATCAAAATGAATCCCCGTAACCCTTATGTTGATTACGCCTATTACCTCAGAGGCTTGGTCAATTATAACCGCGACCTTGGTTTTATTGACCGTTACTTACCGACTGATACGGCTCAACGCGAACAAACCAGTGCCCTTCAAGCCTATCAAAACTTTGAAGAGCTGATCCGCCGTTTTCCTAAAAGCCGTTATGTCGCCGATGCCCGCTTGCGCATGATCACCCTGAAAAATAACATGGCTATGCACCAAGTCCATGTCGCCCGTTACTACCTAAAACGGGGTGCCTATATTGCGGCGGTGAATCGGGCAACTCGGGTCATTGAAGATTACCAACGCACCCCGGCCGTGCCTTATGCCTTGCAAGTCATGAAAAAAGCCTATGAAAATTTGGAAATGAACACGCTGGCCAGCGATATTAAGAGGATTTACCAGCAAAATTTTCCCAAAGGCCCGCCCGTGGCCGAACATAAAAACGCAACGGTTTCCCATCGGATTTGGGACTTTATTGGCTTTGACGATTAATCGCCGCGAAACGGGCGGCCTAAGCCAACTCGTGAGCTTAGGCCGCTGTGTTGCATAAGTCAGTTTTGCGGTTGGCGAATTTTTTCTTCCAGCTCTTGCTGGCTCAAGTGCCTGACATCCAAGCCATTGACGATATAAACCAAGTGCGCGCAGATATTGCAGGCATAATCACCGATCCGCTCTAGCGCCCTTGCCGCCCAGATTATATCCAAGGCATAGCTAATGTTGCGTGGGTCTTCCATCATGCGGGTGATTAATCTACGGAGAATATTTTCGTACTCGCGGTTTACGTTAACATCCTGGCCCGTAGTCTCGGTGACATGATCTATGTTTAGCCGGGCGAAGGCGTCCAACGACAGGTGCAACATCTCTTTGATCACATCGGCCATGTGTTCAAGCTCATACCGATGATGGTTGTGTCGGGCATCGGCACCAGCCACCTTAATAGCCATTTGCGCGATCCGCTCCGCTTTATCGCCTGCGCGTTCAAGCTCACGGACGATTTTGATGACGGCAATCAACAACCGTAAGTCTATCGCCGCCGGTTGCCTGCGGGCTATGGTTTCTGAACATTCCCGGTCTATCACCATTTCCAGCGCATCGACTTGGTTGTCCTGCCTAATGACCTGGCCTGCTAACTCCACGTCGCCCGTGGTAAAAGCGGTGATTGCCTGTTCCAGTTGCTGTTCAACCAAGCCACCCATAGTCAGCACTTGGTCGCGGATATTTTGTAAATCCTGGTTGAATTGTGCGGATATGTGGTGGCCGATTTTATCGTTTCCCATGATTGGCCACCGAATTATCCGTAGCGGCCGGTGATGTAATCTTCGGTCTGCTTCTTTTTCGGGTTGGTGAACAATTCGCTGGTTGAACCTATTTCTATCAGCTCGCCCATGTACATGAACGCCGTGTAATCGGAGACACGGGCGGCCTGCTGCATGTTATGGGTAACGATGACGATGGTGTATTTTTCTTTTAACTCGTTAATCAGTTCTTCGATTTTTAAGGTTGAAATCGGGTCCAGCGCCGAGGCGGGTTCGTCAAGCAACAAGACTTCAGGCTCAATCGCGATCGCCCTGGCAATAACCAACCTTTGCTGTTGACCGCCGGAAATGCCTAAGGCGTTGTCGTTGAGCCGGTCTTTCATCTCATCCCATAATGCCGCGCCCTTTAACGCATTTTCGACCGTTTCATCGAGAATACGTTTGTCTCTGACGCCCTGGATTCTTAAGCCATAGGCCACATTTTCGTAAATGGATTTTGGGAACGGGTTGGGTTTTTGGAACACCATCCCCACCCGCCGGCGCAGAGCGGCGACATTGACCGATTTGTCGTAAATATTGGTGCCGTCCAGCAAGATTTTGCCGGTAGTGGCCACGTTGTCGATGAGATCGTTCATCCGGTTGATACAACGCAGCAAAGTAGATTTGCCACAGCCACTAGGGCCAATGTAGGCGGTGACTTTACGCTTAGGTATGTCCATGCTGACATTATGCAAGGCTTGCTTTTGCCCGTAATAAAGATCTAAGTTCTCAACCTTGATACAGATTTGGTTTTCCTCTTTTAGGGTGGCCCGACGATGGAGCAAAACGGCGTTCATATCAATAGCGTGGGTGCGTGCTTGTGGTGTTGTCATGGTTTTTAACTTTCCTCTAATGCCCGGTATTTTTCCCGTAGCCGATTTCTGATAATGATAGCGGACAGGTTAAGACCTACAATCACCACCACCAGTAAAAAAGAAGTGGCATAAACCAAAGGTCTTGCCGCTTCGACATTCGGGCTTTGGAAGCCTACATCGTAGATGTGGAAGCCTAAATGCATAAACTTTCTGTCCAAATGCAAAAATGGAAAGTTGCCATCCAAAGGCAATGTTGGCGCCATTTTTACGACACCGACCAGCATCAATGCCGCCACCTCGCCCGCCGCCCTTGCCACCGCTAAAATTAACCCGGTCATCATGGCCGGACTGGCCATTGGCAATACGGTTAACCATAATGTTTCAAATTTGGTGGCTCCTAAGGCCATGCTCCCTTCCCGTATCGACCGGGGAATCCGCGACAGACCCTCCTCAGTGGAAACGATCACCACGGGCAACGTCAACAAAGCTAAGGTAATGGATGACCACAATAAGCCGGGGGTGCCGAAAACGGGTGCCGGCGAAGCTTCAGGAAAGAATAACTTATCAATGTTGCCACCCACGATGTAGACAAAAAAGCCCAAGCCGAATACACCGTAGACAATAGAAGGCACCCCCGCCAGATTGTTGACCGCCACCCGCACCAAGCGGATTATAAAGCCCTGCTTAGCGTACTCCCGAAGATAGACCGCAGCCACCACGCCGAACGGCGTCACGATGACCGACATGATCAGCACCATCATGATGGTGCCGAAAATGGCGGGGAAAATCCCGCCTTCGGTGTTGGCTTCACGCGGATCGTCCGCTATGAATTCATGTACCTTATCGAAATAAAAAGCCATTTGCTGAAAAAAATCCATTTCATTCGGCTTGTAGATACGGACAATTTTTGCTAATGGGATTTCAACTTCATGTCCGCTATCGGTCTCGGCCACCAAACTATCACGCCGTATTTTTTGATACAGTTCAGACAGTGATGCTTGGTACTGCTGGAAGTCGGCGTCCAGCTGTGCTCTTTTTTCGGCCAATTGCCGTTCAGCCGCCGGATCCCAACGCTTTTCCAATTTCAGTCTCTTTTCTCGCAGCCTTAACCGTTCCAAACCGTAGTTGATGGCGCCTATGTCTTCTTTCTCTATTTTCCTTATCTGCGCGAACAAATCCAACGCTTCTGACAATTTATCTTGGCTGACAGACCATGCTTTAGCGCCTTCGGCAAGCAAGTCGCCATTTTTCTTGATGGCTTTCAGTCGGCCATAAAAATGGCCCCATTCGCGGCGCTCTATGGCGACTAGATCGGTCGGGGTTTGTTCTTTTTTGATATTACGCGACTGAATCCAACGGAAATCACTGCCGGTAATATCCCGGTTCCCCGTTTTGATCAAATAGCGCACCAAATAGTCTTCATCCTCGGCCATTTTGTAACCAGCAACCTTAGCTATGGCCGCGGGGGTCACGGAGGTATTGACCCGTTCGCCTATAATCGTTTGCAAGCCATTATCTTCGTCCGCGTAGCTGAACTGAAAGACTTCAGATGGCCAAAAATATCCGCCCCCCCGGTAAGCAAGCAGTCCTATGACTGAAATGACCATTATCAGGCTGGCGCTGACGCCAGCGGCATTGATCCATATCCAAGGCGAACCACTTTGAAACCATGACTTAATCATAAGGAACTGTATTTCTCGCGTAGGCGTTGCCGGATAACCTCGGCCAACGTATTGAAAGTAAAAGTGAAGATAAATAAAACCAGGGCTGTTAGAAACAGGATACGATAGTGGGTGCCGTCCACCTCGGACTCGGGCATTTCCACGGCAAGATTGGCGGACAGCGTCCGCATGCCTTGGAAAATGCTCAAATCCATCACCGGGGTGTTACCCGTGGCCATCAACACGATCATGGTTTCACCCACCGCACGACCGAAACCAATCATGACCGCTGAGAAAATACCGGGGCTTGCGGTTAGCAAGATGATTTTGGACATGGTTTGCCATGGGGTTGCGCCTAGCGCTAAAGAACCTACGGTCAAATGTTTGGGGACACTAAAAATAGCGTCTTCGGCGATAGAAAAAATGCTCGGGATAACCGTAAAACCCATCGCAACTCCGATGACCATGGCATTGCGCTGGTCATAGTCAAGTCCAAAGGAAATCCTTAGCCAATCGCGCAAGTTGCCGTTGAACAGCCAGATTTCCAGCGGCTCGCTTATGAAAAAAGTAAACCAAGCCCCTATGATAATAACCGGGATCAGGATGGCGCCATCCCAACCCGTCGGTATTTTTTCCAGGAAATTTTTAGGTAAAAACTGCCAGCCTAAGGCAAACAACATGACAATGGCTGGCATGAATAGCAGGAATGAAAACACGCCGGCCAAATGCGCCTCCATGAATGGAGCCAACCATAATCCGGCCAAAAATCCCAAAATAACGCTGGGCAGGGCGCCCATGATTTCGATGGTGGGTTTGACATATTGGCGCATTGGGGCCGCCATGAAATAGGCCGTATAAATCGCCCCCATCAATGCCAGTGGAATGGCGACCAACATGGCGTAAAAAGCGGCTTTGAGCGTACCAAAAACTAACGGGGTAAGGCTATATTTAGGTTCAAAGTCACTGGTAGCGGCCGATGATTGCCAGACGAAATCGGGTTTTGGGTAACTTTCGTACCAAACGGATTGCCATAAGGCCTTTAACGATACTTCTGGATGATCATTGTCTATCGTCCAAAAATTAAACTCCCCCGCCTTTGTGAGCATCAACAAGGCATTCGCCCTAGGCGATAACGCCACTTCGGAGATGGCCGAACCCATTTCCTTGGTCAATAAGGTCTTTTCGGCGGTGGTGTGGTAAATGCCAAAATAACCTGAATTATCAACGGTGATAAAGCCTTTGCGCCGTTGTTCCGCCATAACGCGGGTGACCGCCTGATTGGAAACGTTGAAAGACCTTATATTTTCAAGGCTTGGGCGGTTACTGGCGGCCCTGAGCACGGTCCATTGCGATACCGTCCCGCCGGAATCGCCGACCAACACCGACAAATCGCCATTCAAGAAAACCATGCTGGTCATTTTACGGCCTTTTTCGACCACATTGAGGGCTTGTTTCAAAGACGGGTTGGCTTTGTCGCTGACATACAAAGCCAACCGGCCGTTACTGCTGCCGAGAAAAAGGTTGCGGCCTTCTTTGTTGATCAACATAAAGTCCAGTCCCTCAGCGGGGCTGGTGATCTCTGATTCAGTCCGCTCTAGGCTGGCTTCCTCGGCGAATAATGATCGTTCTTCGGCTAACCTGACCAGATGGATTTTATCGCCAATTTTGGCGGCGATGGTTGA
>DBNZ01000177.1:0-7983 GCA_002299495.1 Methylococcaceae bacterium UBA659 | reverse complement strand
TCTGCACCTAAAGGGAATTCTAAACTTGGCGTAATGACCCGCACATTGTCTGGGAAGCTAAGCTGGTATTTAGGCTGCACCACCAACGCACGGCCATTGCTCAAGCCGTAAATCACCACCCCTTTACTGGCAGGGCTGCCTACGGCAAAACTGGTAATTTTTGCGCCTTCTGGAATGGTGATGGCTGCGGTCAGTTCCACTTTGCCGGTCGCGGCTTGAAAAAACACTGCCTGTCCGGTATCGGTAAAGCGGACGGCGATCTCGTTTTGTTCCTCAATGGCCACGGCCAAGGTTTTGCCTAGGTTTTGTTCTGGAATCCCGTAGTGGCTGGATTTCTCCATACTGGCAGGTGCAAACATGGGCAACACGACATAAAGCAGGTACAAGAAAATCATCAGCACGGCGATAATGACTCCGACACCTCCTATCACCACACCGCCGTAGGCGATCTTATCTTTAATAAGCCGCCATTGATGGAAATCTCTTTGGGCGGATTTGCTGGCCGAAGCATTTTGGGTTTTGTTTAGGACGGACATAAAAAAACTGGGCAAAGGGGGGGAGCTGGAGAACACCTGTTCAAATAACTGCTGCTGATACCGGATTTCGGTTGCAAATCAACCATAAGTCATATCGAACCCGTTATTGTCCCGGCGCTTTATGAGATTTAACCCGATCGGTTATTCGATGGTTTTTAGTATTTTTTTGATGATCTTACTTGGTAAGGGGATGTAGCCGCTTCTAATGACCACTTCCTGCCCTGTTTTTGATAACACCATTTTGATGAATTCACGTTCCAAGGGTGGCAACGGTTGGTTAGGTTTTTTATTCACATAAACAATAAGATGACGCGACAACGGATATTTTCCGGCAAGGGCGTTTTCTGGTGTGGCGGCCACATAATCTTTGGTGTTCTTTTTAGCCAACGGCACGGCGTTTACGCTCGAGGTCATGTAACCTAAACCAGAATAACCTATGCCGTTTAAGGAAGCGCTCACCGATTGAACCACCGATGCAGAACCCGGTTGCTCATTCACGTTGTTTTTAAAGTCGCCCTTGCACAGGGCATGCTCTTTAAAAAAGCCATAGGTGCCTGAAACAGAGTTGCGCCCAAATAATTGGAGGCTTTTTGTTTGCCAGGATTTGATGCCTAAATCGCCCCAGGTTCTAATGTCTTTTTCGTAGCCGCATTTGCGGGTGGATGAAAAAATGGCGTCTACCTGAGCTATCGATAAGCCTTTGATGGGATTGTCTTTATGGACAAATACGGCCAAAGTGTCAACCGCGACGGGGATGGCGGTGGGTTTGTAGCCAAACTTTTTTTCAAAGGCTTCCAGCTCGTCGTCTTTCATTTCCCGGCTCATCGGGCCAAAGTTAGCCGTGCCTTCAGTTAAGGCCGGTGGTGCCGTCGAAGAACCGGCCGCCTGGATTTGAATGTTGACGTTAGGGTAAATGCGGTTAAAGGCCTCCGCCCACAAGGTCATTAGGTTGGATAAGGTATCAGAGCCTACGCTGGACAGGTTGCCCGAAATGCCACTGACCTTGGTGTATTCAGGGGTGCCGGCGTCGATTTTTTGCACGGCCAAGACACCACCGCCCGCCAACACCCCGACCATCAAGCCCACAGCCATGCAGAGTGTTTTTACTTTAAACGAAAATTTCATTATTGGCTCTCTGGAATAAGTTCTTAAGATATAAGAAAGAATATTGATTTTATGTGACAAGCTTATTACGCGTAGATTTTTTGTTGGCTTGCGAAAGGGTCAAATCGCCGTTCATTTTTCCCCTAGCAATTGTTTTGCCAACGTGAATGATACTATTTTGCCACAGTTGGTAGAAAGCTGTCGCCAATCATCAGGCATTTGCAGCCGCACTAAGGTGGCCGTGGGCATTAGTTTGTCCCGTGCAGGCAAACTTTCAGAACCAGCAAGATCAAGCAGCAAATCTTCCAAGTCCGGATTATGCCCGACCAACAAAACCCGCTTCAGCGATGGCGAAACCGTTGCCAAAACGGCTTTGATTTGGGTGATGCCCTGAAAATATAGGCGTAGGTCCTGCTTGATAGCGCCTGCATCCAAACCCAGTGCCTGGGCGGTGCAGGTTGCCGTAGCTAACGCCCGCGTGGCGGGCGAGCTGAGGATAAAGTCGGGCGGCCAATGCTCACGGCGCATCAAAACGCCTATGTTATAGGCGTCACGGTTGCCGCGTCCAGTCAACGGGCGGGCAAAATCATTATTTTTTTCATCGACAACGGCCTTACCGTGACGAAGCAAGCAAAGTTCTCTTGACATAGGGTATGGGTCTTCAGTGTTTGTTGGCGGTCAATTCGTTATACTGCCCGATATGATACAACCACGGGCCACAGCGCCTTCATCAAGAATAGCGGCCATTGGCATTTATGCAGACGCAATTTGAGTTACCGGCTAACCTGCCAGCAGAAAAGTTAATCACCGAAATGAGCCAACAGGTGGGCTTGCATTTGGTCGGACGCGAGCTGGCCAGCAAAACATTCTACGATAGTTTTGATTGGCGCTTGTATTCAAACGGATGGGTCGCAGAAGTGGTGAATGTTGGCAAGGGGTCGCGGTTTAGTTTACGGCAACTTGCTGACAATGCCGTGGTGGATAGTGAGGCCATCACCAGTACGCCCGCTTTTGCCGATCAATTTCAGCGGCAAAGCCTGAAAAAGCTATTGCAACCCGTTTTGGAAATGCGGGCGTTAATCCTGGTTGCGTCAGTCGATTTTGAAAGCTTTCAGGCCAAGCTCGTCAACTCCAATGAAAAAACCGTGGCCAGGTTGCATATCGACTATTACGCAGATCTGCCATGTTGCCGGGTCACGCTTATGCCCATTAAAGGTTATCAAAACGCCGCTGAAAATGCCGTTGCTTTTATGACCTCAAAACTGGCGGTTTCAGCGGTCAAAGAACCCCTGATTGATTGGGTCTTGAGCAGACAAGGCAGGAGCCTAAGGGACTATTCGGCCAAGCTAGATATCCGCTTAGCTTACGACTTGCGGGCAGACATTGCCTGTAAACACATTTATAGCCGTTTACTGAACATCATAAAAGCCAATGAATCCTGGGTGATTGCCGATATTGACAGTGAATTCTTGCACGATTTTAGGGTGGCCATCCGCAAGACGCGGACCGGCTTAGGCCAGCTTAAAGGCGTGTTGCCGGGGGCGATACGGTCAGAGACCGGCGAATTTTTTTCTTGGCTAGGGCAAATTACCGGTCCCACTCGTGATTTTGATGTCTATCTATTAAATTTTGAGGGTTACAAAAACAGCTTGCCTGAATTTGTCCGTGGGCACATGGACCCGCTACACGCGTATTTGTTTACCAGACAGCAGCAAAGCCAACAAGAGATGGCAAAAAAACTGAGCTCAGACAGATACTTGCAAGGCATGGCAAGATGGGGGCAGTATTTGAGGGAACAATGTGCACGGTATCCTCCCGAGCCCGCCGCAAAATGGCCAATCAAACAATTGGCGGATATAAGGATTTGGCAGGCCTACCGGCGGGTAATTAAAGAAGGCGATGCCATTTGCGATGATTCCGCACCTGAAGCCCTGCATGAATTAAGGAAAAGTTGCAAAAAATTACGCTATTTGTTGGAGTTTTTCGATAGCCTTTATCCGAAAAAAGAACTAAAGCCGTTGCTTCGACATTTGAAAGCCTTGCAGGAAGTGCTAGGGAATTTTCAAGATTTCCAAGTCCAAGAGACGCATTTGTTGCAATTCGGGTCGGAGTTACAAGCCAGACATGTCCCTGCGGAAACTTTAATGGCGATGGGTATGCTGGTGCAGCACTTAAGCGACGCCCAGCTTACGGTTAGAACGGGTTTTGCCGATGTGTACAGGGAGTTTCGGGAGCCTAAGACCCAAAAAGGCTTTAAACGCTTGTTTTCCGGCCAAGCCGGCTAATCCGCCATCAGCCCAAGCTAAAAGCAGGATGATTTTTTGGCGATGAGATTCCAGGCCATCAACCAGGTTTGCGGTAGGTAAGCGTCGGCTTTTTTATCCAACACCCCGTCCAAGGCCATACGCAATGTATTGTTTATAACCCCAAAAAAATAGCCGTTGGCCAGTTGCGGATCAATGCTGCGGATTTCCCCTGAACGGATTCCGTATTGGAATATTTTGTAAATTTTGATGAAGGCGGCGGTTTCAGCCAGCTTTTTTTGTTCGGGCAAAATTTCTTCTATTCTCAGTAGCAACAAAAACCGCATGATTTCTGGCGCTTCGTCGGCCAACCTAAAGAACAAATCAACAATATCCCTAAGCTGGTCTGCGGCGGACTGCTGCTTGCGCCGAATGTCGTCAATGGAAACATTCAAATTGTCTAAGATGCTCTCGTAGAGCATAACGGCGATTGCGTGTTTATTGGCAAAATGATGATAGATGCCCTGGGGGGATTTCAGGCCCGCCGCCCGGGTGATGTCGGTTAGCGAGGTATTGAAATAGCCTTTTTCGGCAAACAGCCTTAATGCCGCCAGCAGGATTTTTTCTTGGGTGTCGTGTTTGCCCGCGGGCGTGTCTTTTTCTTGATCCATGTGCTTTTTTCACGGCCAATTCTCTAGGCCGTTTCCCGAATAGTGTGTGTAACCAAAAAAATTGGTCGTTAGTGGTTGGCGGCGCCTTACTTTATGGCTTGCCGAACGGCGTCATGTTCTTGCCATCACATTCAATGCGGCCTGCAAATATTTCCACATTGACCAAAGCGTCAACAAGGCGGCGACATAAAGCAAGCCATACCCCATGGCATTAATCGGCAGACCCCATAAGTCATCGCGATACAACAACAGGCCAATGGCGACCATTTGCACGGCGGTTTTCCATTTGGCCAGTTGGGATACTTTCACTGTCGCCCGTTGGCCTATTTCCGCCATCCATTCCCTGAGCGACGCAATCGTGATTTCCCGGCCGATAATGACCACGGCCGGGATGGCCAAATAAGGGCTGGCTTGTTGTTGGACGATAATGACCAAAACGCAGGCCACCATTAACTTATCGGCGACCGGGTCCAAAAATGCGCCAAACGGGGTTTCCATATCCATTTTTCGCGCCAGATAGCCATCCAGCCAATCGGTTATGCCGGCGATAATAAAAATGCCGGTGCAGGCCTGGTTGGAAAATTCCCAAGGCAAATAAAACACCACGATCAACAAAGGGATGAGGGCGATCCTCAATAAAGTGATGTTGGTGGGCAAGTTATATTCAATAGCCATCTTGGGGATGAAAATATTCGTAAATGCGTTGTGCCAATTGTTTGCTGATGCCGTCGACGCTGGCCAAGGCTTCGGCACCGGCCGCCGTTATGCCTTGCAATCCGCCAAATTGCTTTAACAACAGTTGCCGGCGTTTGGCTCCTAAGCCGGAAATGCCCTCCAGCACCGATTGTTTTTTGCTTTTACCCCGCCTTTGCCGATGCCCGGTGATGGCAAAACGATGTGCTTCATCACGGATATGTTGAATCAATAACAAACCGCTGGCACCTGGCGTGATATCCAATGCTTGTTGCTGATTGGCAAGAATAATTTTTTCCATTCCGGGTTTACGGTCAGGCCCCTTTGAAACGCCGGCTATCATAACATTGTTTATCATCAAATCCGCTAGCGCCTTTTCGGCGGCATGGACTTGGCCTTTGCCGCCGTCGATGAACAAAATATCCGGCGCGGGGTGTTCGCCTTGCTGCATACGTTTAAAGCGGCGCGACACCGCCTGGTTGATGGCGGCGTAATCATCGCCCCCGGCCACGCCCTCGATATTGAAACGGCGGTAGGCCGATTTCACCGGGCCGTCACGGTCGAACACGACGCACGAGGCCACCGTGTGTTGCCCTTGGGTATGACTGATGTCGAAACATTCCAAGCGACTGGGCAGTTCCGGCAAACCTAATTCCTGTTGCAGGCTCAAAAAACGCGCGTACAACCCCTGTTTGTCGGCCAGCTTGGCCGCTAACGAGTTTTCCGCATTGGTCACGGCCAATTGCAGCCATTTAAGCCGTTCGCCGCGCACCCGCTGGGCGATGGCGACCGGATGTTGGGCTTGCTGGCTTAAGACTTCCGCCAGCAGCTCCGCCTCCTCCAGTTCATGACTGACGATTAGCCCATGCGGGATTTGTTTGTCCAGGTAATGTTGCGCGATGAAGGCTTGCAAGATGTTGGCCGGGGATTGTGCGTCCGGCAGGGTAGGATAGTAAGCTTTATGGCCCAGATGTTGGCCATTCCTGACAAAAAACACTTGGATACAGGCCAGGTTAAGCTTAACCGCGCAACCTATGATGTCGACATCACCGGTCTCGCCGGGGATGGAGTTTTTCTCCAATACCGTCCGCAGCCTGCCGATTTGGTCGCGGTGCTGGGCGGCCTGTTCAAAGGCTAGCCGCCCGGAAGCTTGTTCCATTTTGGCGATCAATTGGCCGATCAAAACCTCGCCTTTGCCTGCCAAAAATAGCAAGGTGTCCGCGACATCTAAGCCATAATCGTTTGAGCTGACCAGGCCTACGCAGGGACCGGTGCAGCGTTTAATCTGGTATTGCAAGCAAGGCCGGGTGCGGTTGTTGTAAAAAGCGTCGCTGCATTGCCGGACCGGGAACAATTTCTGCAACAGCTTTAGGCATTCGCGGGCGGCGTTGGCGCTAGGGTAAGGGCCGAAAAATTTGCCCGGTTTGTTTTTTGAACCCCGGTAAAAGGTCAGGCGGGGAAATTCATGTTCCGTGGACACATAAATGTAGGGGAAGGATTTGTCGTCACGCAGGCAAATGTTGTAGCGCGGCTTATGCCGTTTGATCTGCTGGCACTCCAGCAACAAGGCTTCACCCTCGGTACGGGTGACGGTGACCTCAATCTGCGCGATCTTGCCGACCATCACCTGCTGTTTGGGCGAGGCCGCCTGCGTTTTAAAATAACTGGCGACGCGGTTCTTAAGGTTTTTCGCCTTGCCGATATAAATGATGTCACCCCGGGCATCAAACATTTTGTAGATGCCGGGGCGGGTGGTCAGGGATTTTAAAAACGTCCCGCTATCGAAAGGCGTTTCAGGCGCTGCAGGGCTCATGGGTTTGCAACAACCGTTGAATGGTCACGAAAACGTCGCGGAACATGGCTTGGTCCAGCCGTTTGGTCTGCACATTGTATCGGCTGGTGTGGTAGCAATCGACCAGGTTTAACCCGTTTGGCAAAACATGCACGGCGTGGTGGGCAAAGCGGGCGTAATTGGACTTCAAGCCGCAAGCCTTAAGTGCCGCTTGGTGGGCGATGACGCCTAACGCCAAAACCACCGACCGGGCGGACAGGCCGGCCAGCTCTACGGACAGATAGGCGTTGCATTGGTTAATCTCGGCGGTAGCGGGCTTGTTTTGCGGCGGCAGGCATTTGACCGCATTGGTGATACGGCACGCCTTCAATTCCAGGTCGTCCTGCAACGACTCGGAAACCGGCCGGTTGCTGAAACCAAAATCGAACAGGGTTTGGTACAACATCAAGCCTGCATAATCGCCGGTGAATGGCCGTCCGCTGGCATTAGCACCATGCATGCCCGGCGCTAGGCCGACAATCAGCAAGCGGGCTTGGTTGTCGCCGAACGGCGCGACCGGGCGGGCGTGATAGCTGGGGTGCTGCTGTTTGACTTCGTCGAGGAAGGCGGCTAAGCGGGGGCATTGGCGGCAGTCTGGGTTAAAAATCGCTAGTGACATGGTGCGGACGAGATGATTTTTCAAGTTATTTCAATTATCTGAGGAAATATAAGCGGTATTTTTGGCCAATGCCATCGCTTTAATAATTTGCCCCTTCTGATGCCGACGGATTTTGATGCGGCATTAACAAAATGCTATCTAACTCCATGCACAAAAGTCTTGGCTACAGATGCTGTTACGCGGAACCCTATGTCTGCGTAATATCAGCACTTTATGCAACCTAAACCGCCCCGTTCCACCTCATGGGTAATTGGTTTTGGTTTTTTCCTCATCCGGCAGCAGGTCG
>DBNZ01000043.1:3554-13702 GCA_002299495.1 Methylococcaceae bacterium UBA659 | reverse complement strand
GGCATTTTCAGCAGCGGGTGGAAACCACACTGAGCAAACTGGATTTGCCCGGCGACCTGCCGGTCAGCGGCTTGTCCGGCGGCTGGAAACGGCGGGTGGCGTTGGCGCGGGCGTTGGTGGTCGAGCCGGAAGTGCTGCTGTTGGATGAGCCGACCAACCATCTGGATTTGGAAAGCATCGCCTGGCTGGAGGAACAAATCCTGAATTTCCAGGGCGCGGTGTTGTTCGTCACCCATGACCGCGCCTTTTTGCAAAAATTGGCGACCCGCATCATCGACTTAGATCGCGGCAAGCTGGTGTCCTGGCAAGGGACTTACGACGATTACCTGCACCGCAAGGCCGCCGCGTTGGAAGACGAGGCCAACCAAAACGCCGAATTCGACAAAAAACTGGCCGAAGAGGAAGCCTGGATACGGCAAGGCGTGAAAGCCCGCCGCACCCGCAACGAAGGCCGCGTCAGGGCGTTGGAGCAATTGCGCCGCGAACGCGCCCAACGCCGCGAGCTGAAAGGCGACAGCAAGCTGACTATGGCACGGGGCGCAGCCTCCGGAAAGAAAGTCATAGAAACCAAAGACCTGTGCTTCAGTTACCAAGACAAGCCCATCATCAGCCACTTTTCCACGCTGATCCAGCGCGGCGAGCGGGTCGGACTGATCGGCGCCAACGGTGCGGGCAAATCGACCTTATTAAAATTGCTGCTGAAACAATTAGAACCGACCAGCGGCACGGTGACGCAAGGCACCCGCTTGGAAATCGCCTATTTCGATCAGTTGCGCGAACAGTTGGATCCCGACATGACGGTGGTCGACACCGTCGCCGACGGCAACGATTTTGTCGAGATCGCCGGTAACAAGCGCCATGTCATGTCGTATCTGGGGGATTTCCTATTCGCCCCGGCACGGGCCAGGTCGCCGGTGAAAAGCTTGTCGGGCGGGGAAAAAAACCGCCTGCTACTGGCGCGGTTGTTCACCAAAACCGCCAACCTGATCGTCATGGACGAACCCACCAACGACTTGGACGTGGAAACCTTGGAGTTGCTGGAAGAAAAGCTGGTCAATTACGACGGCACCTTACTGTTAGTCAGCCATGACCGCGCTTTCCTAGACAACGTCGTCACCAGCGTGTTGGTGCTGGACGGCAGCGGCACGGTGCAAGAATTTATCGGCGGCTACAGCGACTGGTTGGAATACAGCGGCCGGAAAACGGCCGTGGCGGCGGCGAAGAAAGAAGCGGCAGCCGTTAAGCCCGCCAAAGAACCGGCTATCGAAGCGGTGGCGAAAAAGAAAAAACTCAGCTACAAGGAACAGCAGGAACTGGATCAGCTGCCGGCATTGATTGCAACGCTGGAAGACCAACAAACGGAATTGAACGCAACCATCAACGCCGTTGATTTTTACCAACAAGACCAAGCAGCCATCAACGCCGTGTTGGCCAACTTAGCGAACACCCAAACCGGTTTGGAACACGCCTACCAACGCTGGGAAGAATTAGATGCGTTAGCGATCTAGGCCCTTGCCAACCAAGCCACAATCACCGGCAACGGGGTCAGACTAAGGCCGCGCCAGAATGCCACCGCTCGGTGAGTCGCTATTTTTGCGAAAGCTGGTTTTGGGCATCCCAGCCCAAGCAAGTGGCAAAAACTTAACGCGACCTAATGCCTGCGGCGTCCCCCAACCCAACCAAGGGTCGGGACATGGGTTCCAAATGACTTGACGTACCTTGCCGGTTGCCTGCACTTCGCTACGAAAACCCGCCCGGTGCTACGCCTATCGCGGACTAAAAATCTTCACTTCGCTAGTGCCCTGTTTCCAAGATTTTCAGCGTCAGTATTCCAAAGTGCGTTATTTGCGTAGGCATCCGTCAGGTGTCCTGTTTTTTTTTTTAAGAAATTGACGTGCATGTGAGGGTATTGTTAAATATGTAGCGTTTTTGATTTTTATCTAATTGAATACTAAGGCTAAAAAATATTAAAGCTATCTAAAATTAACAATGCCCATGTGAGAAATAACCGGAGTCCGTTATTACTCCTGACCCCGGTTATTATTGAACGCATTAAAAATGTTCGCTGCCAATACGTTGCTATCTTAGCAACAAATGGAGGGTGGAATCCGTGTTCGTCAGGCGATAAATTTGTGGCATATAGCCTATATGACGCGATACCTGTGTCATATGAGGCATTGCATTATTCCTGCGAAATTATATTAACTGATTGTTTTAAATTGAAAATTTTAGTATGGCATAGAAAATGCTTTATTCAGTACGGTGTTGCATCTAAGACACCGCCTTTATATTTTCTTGGAGAAATTATTATGAATAGAAATCACAAATTATTATTGACTACGATAATGGCTTTATTTTGCACCAATAGCGCGTTCGCACTCAGTATTGCCCGTCCTGAGCCCAATAATATTGATCCCGTAACGGGGGCGATACAAAGAGTGTTTGTTGAGCGTGCATCGCATGAGTTCAATATTCTTGTGGCACATGCCTGTGATTATTACAATGGCACCATACCGGGTATGAATAACTTGATGAGCACCACCGAGGTGCTGGCAATTCTCCCTAGCGCCAGACTGAATCAATTCGAGTTCTTGAAAAGAAACGCATCAGGCAAATTTGAGATAGATACATCCATCACACTGTCTAATGTGTTTAGAACAGACTATGCTGATCCGAGTGACCCCACCAAAAGAATTAACCTCCCTTCAGGCCCACTGAACAACTTGCGCCTGTCAACTAACGATGTATTCACGAGAACAAGACCTTTTTGGCAGACAGTATCGCCTTATGCGCATCATGGCAGAGTGCGTGATGTGACGGTTAGTGCGGCGCATTGGTCAAGGGGTTCGTTGCCTGGTCAGTTTTACACCGACCTTAAATTCCGTGCCTCAACAGCAACATTGGTGGGCTGCGTGAGAAGTGTCCAAGTTATGGTGCCAACTTGGCAAATATGCGGGCAGAACGATTACACCTCTTTTTCATCGCATCCAAACAAGTTAGGCACAAACGATTTCACCCCAAACTTTACTATTATTCGCAACGAAATCAGAAACCCTTATCCTACTGAGTGTGCAACCGATCGTTCCAAACGGCTTAATCTAGTTATTACACCCACCGTAGCTTTCATTGATAGGTTTTTGAATGCGACTAGGTTGCCAGGCGACCGCACACCGCATTCTTTCGCCCACTAAATTAATTTTTTACGCGCCGTTTAATACGCATGCCAAGCTTGCCGAAGAGCGGGCGGCTATGCACCGGTTGCCCGGTCATCCAACAAGCCCATTGTTTGAGCGGCGCGTAATGTTATCAAGTGGTTATATTCCTTTGAATGCCGATTATGATCCTCCTGCATCATGCAGCCCAGAATTGTTGCATGACCCATACACAAAGAAAATGTGCGCTTTACTTGGCAGTAATCGGCCAACGTCCTGTTTTTTTAAATTACCATGACCGACATCATCTTTGTAGGACGCTTAATTGCCTACAGCGCGAATCCAACGCGATGTTGGAGGATATTCACTAGAGGTCCCCGCTATGCAAAAAAATATTTTCTTACCCGCCGCGGCCTTTTTAGTAGGCGCTTTTTTTAGCGTTAAGGCTAATGCGGTGGATGTAGGCCAAGCCGCCCCGCAATTTACGTTGCCTTCTTTAATGCAAAACCAACCGGTCAATTTACAATCGTTCAAAGGAAAGGTTGTTTATCTGGATTTTTGGGCCTCGTGGTGCGCCCCGTGCAGAACGTCTTTCCCGTTGTTAAATGAATTGCACGGGAAGCTTAAAAGCCAAGATTTTGAAGTGGTTGCAATCAACCTTGACGAAGACAAAACCAATGCCGAAAAATTTCTAAAGGAAATCCCTGTGGGTTTTACCGTTTTGCACAATAGCAGCGGTGAATGGGCGGATAACTATGTTGTTGAATCAATGCCCACGTCATTCATCATCGACAAACAAGGTGTCGTGCGAGTAATTCATTCGGGATTTACCAGCGATGATATTACTGACATTGAACAAAAAATCACCGCTTTGCTAGCGGAGAAATAGCCGATGGCCATGAAAATTTTTAAGGTGTTAATGGTGATGGGCGTCATGGTGGGCGGTGTTGCCTGTACCGAGGTTTTGCCTAGGCAACGGGGCAATCTGGCATTGCCACAAATGGCGTTGCCCCCTGATGCGTTGGAGTTTGGTTTGCGCCAACATGTAGGCTTTAGCAAAGAAGCGGGAACCGGTGGTTCTGGTGGCGGCGGCGGCGGTTGTGGCTGTAACTGATGTTAATTTCCAGTAACCAATAATGATGGTAATCCCTGTGAAACGCCGTAAAAACAACAACACGCTTGCCCGCCTAGCCTGTGCGGCGCTGGCCTTGCCTGGCATTATGCAAACCGCTACGGCCGGACGGGTAGAAGAAACCTACAACGCTGATTTCCAGTACGGCCATTATTCGGAAAGCGATCAGCGCATTGATGTGGATATTTTTGAAGCGGCGCTATCCGCACCGATAGGCAAGGCGTTTACGTTTAATGTCAATGTGGTGGGGGATGTCATATCGGGTGCCTCACCGGTTTATAACCAAAAAGTCAATGGCAATGTCGAACAAGTGCTCAGCGGACCGTCGCCGAACAGTCCTTGTGGGGAATCAATCTGCGAACAACGTGTGTCGGTAACGCCTGGATTGACTTATTTTTTCGATGCCGGTTCGGTCAATGTAAGCGGTGGTGTTTCCGCAGAAAATGATTATTTATCAAGGTATTTCGGCAGCAATCTAAGCTTGTATTTAAACAAAAAAAAGCTGACTACGTTCAATCTGGGCGCATCCGTAGCGTTTGATGAAATATTCCCGTCCGTTTCGCCGTGGGCGCACACCACGGCCGACGGTGGGCGTATCCATGAGAGCAAAACCAGCCAAAATTACTTGCTGGGCGTGACGCAAGTCATCGACAAGGACTCTTTATTGCAAAGCAACCAGACGTTTAGTCATAGCTCAGGGTATCTGACCGACCCTTATAAATGGGTGGGCGTTACAGTCGTTATGCCGGATTTCTCGTTTAATTTGCCGATTGAAGAAGTCCGGCCGGGGGAAAAATTTCAATGGGCATGGCTTAACCAATATATCCGTCATTTTGGACAACTGAATAATGCGGCGCTGCATTTGAATTACCGGTTTACGATGGATAATTGGGGAATCAATTCCCATACGTTTGAAACCGGTTGGCATCAACCCATCGCTTATGACTGGCAGATAATTCCCCGCATTAGATATTATTCGCAAAATAGCGCGGATTTTTATCAGCCTACTTTTAGCGGAAAACTGTCTGATGATTTTAGGCGGCTAGCGGATTATTCGGTTTATTCCAGTGATTATCGGCTGGCAGGGTTTGGCGCCATTTCCGGCGGTATCAGATTGAGCAAAGTAATTACCGGCATAAAATCAATCAAGCACTTACAGTTCCAGGCCGGCATTGAATATTATAACCGCCGGGCCGGTTATCAATTAGGCGAGAGTAGTGCCACAGATTTTGCCAATTTTAATTATTACTTGGTCACGGCATCGTTTAATTCGAGATTTTAATGGAGGTGTTTAATTTTGCTTTTAAGGCGATGGGTTCACCGTGTTCGCTACAGTTTTGCACGGACTCAAGCGCTAAGGCGGAAGCCATTTATCAGTTGGTTTTAAAGCGTATTGGGGAATTGGAGCAGCGCTACTCACGCTATCGGAACGACAGTTTAATCAGCGCAATAAACCGGCGGGCAGGTTCAGGCATGAAAACGCCAATAGATACGGAAACCGTCGCCTTGTTGCACTATGCAGACAGGTGTTATCAGGAAAGCCAGCACTTGTTCGATGTCACCTCTGGGGTGTTGCGGCAAGTCTGGGATGTTAAAAAAACCACGTTACCCGCCAAAGCCGAGATAGACGCTGTTTTGCCGTTAATCGGCTGGAAAAAAGTGCGCTGGGATGCCCACGGCATTTACCTGCCACACACCGGTATGCAGCTGGATTTTGGCGGCATCGTCAAAGAATATGCCGCCGACGCGGTGGCCAGCCTATTCCACCAGCACGGCATACGCAACGGCATTGTGGAGTTGGGCGGCGACATTAGGGTGATAGGTCCCATGCCAGACAACCAGGGCTGGCCCATTGCCATCCGTGACCCTAGGCAACCGGATAAAGCCATCGCGCAATTTAAACTGGCTTCCGGCGCCTTGGCAAGCAGTGGTGATTATGAACGCTTTCAGTTGATTGACGGGGTGCGCTACAGCCATCTGTTGCATCCTAAAACTGGCTGGCCTGTCACAGGATTGCAGGCCGTCAGCGTGATTGCCGAACATTGCGTGGTCGCTGGCAGTGTGGCGACAATCGCCATGCTTAAGGCGAACAAAGGATGGCCTTGGTTACGAAAATGCGGCGTTGCTTTTTTATGCTGCTTAAGTGACGGGCAGATTTTTAATTGTTTAGGAGGGGTAAAGAAATGAAAAAATTTACGTTTATTACCGTGCTCTGCTTACTGACGATGGGCATCGCCTACGCCGAAATCCCTAAAGTAGGGCTAACCATCACCGCGTTAAATTCTGGCCAGTGGCCAGCCGAGTATAAGCTTACGTTGAGCGTGCCCCCAGATCACCACGCCTATCTGGATACGGGGAAAGAAAACATCTACATTCCTATCGCCATCGATTCTAAAGCCGAATTGTCGATAGCCGGGTTAAAAATCACCCGGCTACAAAAGCCCGCCGGTGTGTACGATGACAAAGTTAAAGCCACCGTATTGCGCGATCAAGGCGATTTTACGTTCTCGCTTGCGCCATTAGGGGATAAGCCGCCCGCTAGCCAGACGGCCACGTTGACGGTCAGCTACCAGTTGTGCCATGACCTGACACATGTGTGTTTTCGCCCGCAAACCGCGCCAGTCAACTTAGTCTTGCCGACCGCCACCGCAAAAACAGAGGCGGGCACTGACGCATCCATGAGCATCACAGACCGGTTATTGTCCTTATTTAAAGATAACCAAGACAATCTCTTCCTGATGTTCGGGCTGATGTTTTTGGCAGGCATTTTGTCAGTGGCAACACCGTGCGTTTACCCGATGTTACCAATCACATCGATGTTTATTATCAACCGCGCCAACGGCATTGCCAAAAAAGAAAAACTGCACGCCTTCGCCTATGTCATCGGCATTATTGGCACTTACATGATCTTAGGTTTAATAGCGGGTATGACTGGCGGGGCGTTTAACACCTTTATGCAATCGGCTTGGGTCAATATTGGCTTCGCCTTGTTTTTTGCTTTTTTTGCCATTGCGTTGTTAGGTTTTTACGAATTGGCTTTCATGCAGAATGAAGTGCATAGCTTGGACCAACAATCCGCACGCGTTAAAGGGCTAGGCGGCACCTGGATGATGGGCACTGTGGCGGGTCTGGTCATTTCACCTTGTGTAGGGCCTATTGTCTTCGCATTATTGCTGCAAGTGGCCGACAACATCGCCGATAAAGCCGACGAGTTGGTCGCCATGGGCGGGCAGTTGACTTTTTTGGGCAAATTAAGCATCGCTTCGCAAGGCAGCGTCATGATGGGCGGATTTGGCTTGGGTGTTGGTTTGCCTTTTTTCATTATCAGCGTGGTCAAGTTTAAAAAACTGCCCAAGGCCGGTTATTGGATGAACAAAATCAAATATGCGTTTGGCTTAATGATTTTGTACTTTGCTTACCAGTATTTTGCCAAAGGCATGGGGGTAATGGGTGTGGAGCCTGCGGTGACACAAGCGTTGGCTTTCGGCGTAGTCGCAGTATGGATTGCCGTAGTGCATTGCAATGTCTTGTCGCTGTTGCCCAGTGATGCCCAGCCCAACCAGAAGATGCACCATTTTTGCGGGGTCATATCACTCATCATCGGCACTTTCCTGGTTGTGATGGGGTTGGCAAAAACCCCCCTTATTTCACCGGATCATGCTGACAACCTAACCGTTGCCAGCAATCCTACAGATGCGCTGGCCAGCGTGCAAAAAGAGGCGGGAATTTTATGGCACAGAAACTTTGAAGCCGCACAAAAAGTGGCCCAGCAATCAGGAAAACCCATTTTTATCGATTTTTACGCCAGCTGGTGCGCCAACTGCGTCGCCTTCAAAGAAGAAGTCTCGCGTAACTCAAAACTAAACCATGTGTTACGAGAAAATGCAGTGGCGGTAAAACTGGTGGACAACGAACCTGAATTTGAAAAATTTCGCGCCCACGCCGATCATCGCCCACTAAAAATTGGCCTGCCCTATTTTGCCATCCTATCGCCTAGTGGACAGTTGATTTGGTCCGGCACCGATTACAAGGCCACAGAAAAAATGATGTCCATCCTGCTTGAAAATCAAGGCGCGGTTTAGACACCACAAAACCGTCGGAAAAATATCCCCCTGCGCTTTATTGCAGAATGCAAAAGCACAACGAAAAACCAGTGCAGCCCCCTATTTTTAATTTAACCGAGGATTTATCCATGAAAAAAACACCCCCTATCGGTCACCTGTTTACTGTCTTAGGCTTGGTGGCGGCATCACACTTTATCACCACTGAAGCGTCGGCAACCGTGCAAATCCAGATACGGGCACTGGCTAGAGGCATCAACATAACAAACTGCCAAACCTGCCATGCCGGTTCGGCAGGAAGGGAGCGCAGTAGTGATTTAAAACCGAATTATCTCTCCGCCTACTTGCTTGATCCGTCCGGTTTAAGCCGCCTTAAAAACTTAATCAATGGCTGCCCTTCAGGACAAGTGATTAATCCTACAACCTTTCTTTGTGCAGCGGCCACGCTCAACCCAAAAACAGTCAACGGTTCGGTAGGCGCACGCGCATCGGGTGCGGCAAGAACCGATGTCTATGAAGTCTCTTGTGGCACAGGCACTTCCTCTCTTAGAGTCTCAGTCCGTGATAATGCGCCTGTTAGAACCCCCATCGTCAGCATTCAGGCGACAAAAGAAGCGGCCTCTTCAGCGCTAAGCCAAGACCGCATAGACGGCGACCGCATTTTTAGCAGACCAGTGACACTGGCAGGCGGGTCAGGAATATACAACATGAGGGTCAATAAAAGCGCGACTGCTGAAATTGGCGCAGAAACCTATACCGCCAGGTTCGCCTGCATAAATGCGGCGGGCGTACAAACCAACACCAGCAATGCCGTTATCAAGCAAAACCAATAATGCTATGATTGCCTAAGGCTTGCTAAGCATCGGCGATTGTCCAAGGCCGATGCTTAGCTTACGGTGGCTAGATTGCCCTAACCTGTCAGGCATTTATGGAGAAATCATGGTTGTTCATTATAGGCTGCAACGGTTCTTTAAAACGGCGATGCCCGCCATTATGGCATTGCCATTAACAACGCTGGTAGCAACCGCACAGCCGCTTGACGTGGTTGCAAACAACACCCGCCTGACCGTCACCACACACCCAGGGAGCGAACTGCAACTGGAAGCCCGAAACGTCCCCTTAGCGCAAGTGCTCGATAGCCTGGCCCGGCAAATAAACATCCCTATCCATTATTCCGTCCTCCCCAAAACCTTAGTGACCGCCACTTGCGTTGGCTCAACGTTAAAACAACTATTAGGATGCCTAATCTCCGAACAAGCCAATTTAGTCTTTCGCTACTCGGAAAACAGCGCCAACACCCATGACATCGCCGAAGTCTGGCTAATAGGTTCAACCTTAACGGAACTGCCCAGCCAAAATAAGGCATGCGCCCCAGCAATGGCTTCAAACGGCGAATCGGCAACCACGCAGACCGGCCAAAACCAAGAATCCGAAAAACGGGCCGACGAACTGTTAGCGATGGCCCAATCAAAAAACCCTGAAGACCGCGCAACCGCGATAGGCGCGTTATTGGCCGAGGGACTAAAAAAAACTCCAGCCATAAAAGCCGCATTAGAGGCGGCATTAGCCGATCAAAATGCCAGCGTCAGGGCGCAAGCCGTTTCAACTTTGGCACACATTGACGGCAATGACGCCACCCCCATGCTACAAGAAGCACTGCACGACAGCGATGCCGATGTCAGGTTAATGGCGGTTGACAGCATCACCGATAATGTTTCACTGCTTAACCAAGCCATTAATGACAGCGACGAAACCGTACGCAGCCTAGCCACCGCAAAACTTGAAGAATTGACCCAAAACTCG
>DBNZ01000043.1:1545-3151 GCA_002299495.1 Methylococcaceae bacterium UBA659 | reverse complement strand
GAGACTTTATCGTAGACATCATCAAAAGCTTGTCGGCAAAACGGCCATTGCTCCCGCAAACGGTCATAGTAGGAATGGTCGAACATTTTTCTGAAATCTCTCTCGTTCAGACAGGTCCGTGCATACAAGGCCTGGTAACCACGATGCTCGATCACGAATTGCTCCAGCAATGGTAAGGCGGTGGCGTTATCAAACTCTTTTTTGCCTGGGCTGCCGTAGGCGCCAAGGTCCACATACATTTCTTCAACGCTGCCGTCATCCGCCCTGAACGGACGGATAAATCCGGGTTCTCCGCCGTGGTCCTTGATCGCCATCGGCGCAAGCCATAACGGGTACAAATTGAAATGCCGGTCGAAATAAAGGATTGATTCCTTTAAGTAGCGCATTGGCATCAACATGTCTTGGATGACATGGTGTTTTTCCCGCAGTCGCTGCGTGGTTTGGGTTTCGGTGTATTTCAACAACTGGATACTGGGCGGCAAGGCCCAGCCTAGCAAGGCGCGGAAAATAGGATGGTTGCCGAACGGGATGATTTCCGCCATGGCCCAAAAATAACTGCGGGTGTGACGATGGAAATAATCCCGTACCGGCAGGTACTCGACACCGCCTTGCCCGCGTTCCAAATAGGTTTGCGCGTGTTTATAAAACCACGGCTTAAACCAAAGGCCAATCGCGTTCAAAGAGCCGTCTTTGCCCACGGCGTCGACGTATTGGCCGGTCATGATCACCGCTTGGTCACGGCCGTAGACTAAGCCCTCGACAAAATCGTGGGTTTGGCTATCGGCGCTGGCTTGTCCGAAAGCGTCTACGATGGCATCCAAACCATTGATGGGATGGTAGTTTAGGCGGATGTATTGTTTCACTGGAATGATCTTTAACTCGGCCGCCACCAGAAAACCTAAGGTGCCGTGGCTCCACGGGATTTGGTAAAACAGTTCCGCATTTTCGCTAGGGCTGCATGTCACCTGTTTCCCGTCCGCCGTCACTATGTCAACGCTTTCGCAAATATGCTGGAACAAGCCGTATTTGTGGCTGCTGGTTTCCACGCCAAAACCCATGATCAAGCCGCCGACTGTCAAACTGTCCAGCTCCGGCACCACCGGTAGCGTCCAGCCTTTTGCTATCAGGTGGCGGGAGATTTGTCCCATGGTCGCTAAGGGTTCTACCCGGATAGTTTGGCGCCGGGTGTCTATGGCCAATATGTCGTAGAGCTCGATACGAATCTTTCGGTGCGAGCGTTTGTATTTTGGCACTAATTCGCTCATGGTCTTCCAGCCGGAACGGGCGGTGCAAAGCTTTTCTTTTGCTCCTTGCTGTTTCCAGTCTTCAATTTGACGGATCACTTCGGCCACACGGGCGTCGTGTTTGGCCGGTGCGCTGTTGAGGCGAAAGGCCAGCGCATTGCGGATACCGGTATAAGCGCTGTAAACCGCTGAAATGGGCAGCAAGAAAAAGGTGGCGAACAGCCCTCGGTAATGGGTCAGGATGTGTTCGAATAAGGGTTCGATTTTGATCATGGCCTATCTTAGAAAAGTCGAGTTTGGCAGAAAAGAATGGGGTTACGTTTTAAAGGGTTTGGTCGGGGGCAGGACGGGCGATGAGTGTT
>DBNZ01000043.1:0-1165 GCA_002299495.1 Methylococcaceae bacterium UBA659 | reverse complement strand
GTTATGGCCGTAATACGGTTGGATAATCGGGCATTAACGCCCCGTTTTTATACCAAGATATGGCAGCCACATTCCAAGTCGAGCGTGACCGGTGAAACTTGCCGGGTGGTGCGGTCTTTGCGGACGTGCAGGACTAACAAGGTCGAAGGGTCGAACACCACCACATCTTTGACGCCTTGGGACAGATAGAAGGGCGGGCCAATTTCCAAGTCTTTGGTCTCAAAGCCTTTACTGACCACCTCAATGACCGCTTCCGGAATCAGGGTCAAGGCGGAATCTTGTTCTTCCTCGGCGGGTTCCTGGCAAAAAATAGAGATGTCAGGCCGTTTTAGCCCGCCCGGGAATTGGATGTAAACATCGATGGCATAGGTGCATGCGCATTCTGATTGCCCACCCTCCGGTTTCGTGATCCCTTGGACAATCCGCCCGATATGTTTCTGATGCCGGTAAACGGGTTGGGCCTCCCAAATAGGGAGGCCGTTGACGACTTCCAGGCGGATGCCCAGTTCGCTGGCTTGAAGTAGGAACGGTGGTATGCTCATTGGCCATTTTTGTTTGGCTGATAGGGAGGCGGTATCCGCTATCCTTGCAAGGCTTTCAGCACCGCTTGCATCATGGCATTGGCGTCGCCGAACAACATGCGGGTGTTGTCCATGACGAACAGCGGGTTGCCGACCCCGGCATAACCGGACGCCATGCTGCGTTTGAGGACAATGGTGGTGTCGCCCTTCCAGCATTCCAGCACCGGCATGCCGGCAATCGGGCTGTTGGGGTCATCCAGCGCCGACGGGTTGACGATGTCGTTGGCGCCGATGACGATGGAAACGTCGACGTTGGGGAAGCTGTCGTTGATTTCGTCCATTTCAAACACGATGTCGTAAGGCACTTTGGCCTCGGCCAATAACACGTTCATGTGGCCGGGCATACGGCCGGCGACGGGGTGGATGCCAAAACGTACGGTCTTGCCTTGGTCGCGCAGGAACTTGGTCAAGTCATAGACAGTGTGCTGGGCTTGGGCGACCGCCATGCCGTAACCGGGGATGATCATGATGTTTTTTGACGCCAACAGCAATTGCGCGGTTTCTTCGGCCTCTATCGGTTGCACCTCGCCTTCGATGGCGGTCGCCTTGCCGCCTGAGCCGGTGCCAAAACCGCCGGCGATGAC
>DBNZ01000044.1 GCA_002299495.1 Methylococcaceae bacterium UBA659 | reverse complement strand
ACAGCTCGCGGTCTTCGGCCTTGTTGATGGCTTCTTTGGTGGCACAGATCATTTCCACGCCGTATTTCGCCAACACACCGTGGCGGTCCAACGCCAGCGCACAATTCAGCGCGGTTTGCCCGCCCATGGTCGGCAAAATGGCGTCGGGGCGTTCTTTTTCGATAATTTTCTCGACGCTCTGCCAATCAATCGGCTCTATGTATGTGGCATCGGCCATGTCCGGGTCGGTCATAATCGTGGCCGGATTGGAATTGACCAAGATCACGCGGAAGCCTTCTTCGCGCAAGGCCTTACAAGCTTGGGTGCCAGAATAGTCGAATTCGCAGGCCTGGCCTATGACGATAGGCCCCGCCCCTAGCAATAAAATGGATTTTAAGTCGGTTCTTTTGGGCATTATTTTTAAAAAGTAAATTGAAAGGCTTAAGATTTAGCCCATCAAAGCCATAAACCCATCGAATAGCGATTCGACATCATGCGGCCCTGGACTGGCTTCAGGGTGGCCTTGAAAACCAAAAGCGGGGCGATCCGTGCGCCTAATACCTTGCAAGCTGCCGTCGAACAAGGACATATGGGTGGCTACGAGGTTTTTTGGCAAGCTACCCGCAGCAACGGAAAAACCGTGGTTTTGGCTACTGATCATAACCCGTCCCGTGGTGACCTCTTGCACCGGATGGTTGGCACCGTGATGGCCAAATTTCATTTTTTCAGTTTTGGCACCGCTGGCCAAAGCCAACAGTTGATATCCTAAGCAAATGCCAAAAATGGGAATTTTTTGCGCCAAAAATGTTTTGATGGCGTCGATGGCATAGGTACAAGGCTCCGGGTCACCCGGGCCATTGGACAAGAACACGCCGTCGGGCTGCATGGCCAACACCGTTTCTGCGGGTGTGGTGGCTGGAACCACCGTCACCCGACATCCCCGGCTCACTAACAACCGTAAGATATTGCGTTTGACGCCAAAATCATAGGCCACAACATGCTTGGCCAGATTTTCCGCCTGACTAAAGCCACGTCGCCATTGCCAAACGCCTTCAGCCCACTCATAAGCCTCGGATACGGTCACTGCCTTGGCCAAATCCATGCCCTTAAGACCAGGAAAAGCCGTAATGGCCGCATAGGCTTCATCTAGGCCGATACGCTCCCCCGCCACAATACAACCCCTTTGCGCACCCTTGTCGCGCAACAACCGGGTTAATTTTCGGGTATCAATATCGGCGATCGCCACCACGCCCAGTTTATGGAGATAATCCGATAGGGTCATTTCCGAGCGCCAATTACTGGCCAAAAGCGGCGGCTCCCGGATGACTAGGCCACTGGCAAAGACGCCAACGGACTCATTGTCCTCAGCATTGACGCCAACGTTGCCAACATGCGGATAAGTTAACGTCACGATCTGCCTGGCATAAGAAGGGTCACTTAAAATTTCCTGATAACCCGTCATCGCCGTGTTAAATACCACCTCACCTACCGCACGGCCATCGGCGCCAATCGACAAGCCGTGAAATGTCGTCCCGTCTTCTAACAACAGCACAGATGGCTTATTCAATTGCAACCTCTTTAACATGAAAAAAAACGGAATGATCCACTCTGGATCCATTCCGTTTATTGATTATAACCTATAACGCTACGCTATTTTTATGGCATAGCCATCTTCCTCGAAAATCATAAAGGATTTGACTGCTCGATTCAAATTTTACGACGGGCAAAACCAAACATGGCGATCCCTCCAATGCCAAACAAAAACAGCATTTCAGGCTCAGGTACCGTTGCAGTGGCAGTGGCAGTGGCGCGAGAAAACTCCACATAAAGGCCTGATGTGGTATCCCCTCTTCCATTTCGGAACACGAAGTCTATGGTATTAATGCCTGAAAGAAGAGAATCCGCACTCGTTATTTCAAAAAAGGACAAAGACGATGAACCTTGGTTTTTATCTTGCAACCCATCAGCTGCAACCCCCACGCCTAGACCCGAAAGATAATTAGTAATTTCTCTCCCATTGACGAAAATAGCCCTACCCCTGTTGTCAGAAGCCCAACCGCCCTGAATATCCACACTCCACAAATCAAAAGTGGTCAAATCGAAGGTAGTACGGTAGGAATAATATTGATTCGTTATAGATGCACCGTCGTTAGCGGTAGCAATCCACTGAGCCGAGCCTGTACTTCCGGCGGGATTAGCTCCGGGACTATTTATTGTCCAATCAACAGCAGTATTGGCAAATGGTGTTAAAGATGTATTCGTATTCGTGGTATTGCCTACATAACCCCCGAAACTACTTACAACTTGCCACGTATAAGTGCCAACACCGGTGTTTTGCAAGCTAGAAATGTTAGCCGCACCTGCAACATTAACACTCATCCCCAAAGAAATTAAACAATAGGCGACCACCGCCGATTTATCAAACATAGCTTTTAACATTGTAACCCCCTAAAAATTACAAAAATCAAGTGAAATAAAAAAATTGGGCATTGTTAATTTTAGTAGCTTTAATGTTTTTTAGCCTTAGTATTCAATTAGATAAAAATCAAAAACGCTACATATTCAACAATACCAAAAATTGTTCAAGCATGGGCGATTATAGTATAAATTTCAAAAATTGCTTGTTAACTTTTAATGACTTTTATAATAGGCCGACAAGCCTAACACTATGGTTTTTACAATGAATACAAAAAAAGCGATTTATACGGCAATATTTGGTGACAAAGACGAACTAAAACCAATCAGTATCCATAGCGGTTATGAAAACATTGTCTTTACTGACAATAAACATTTACATGCTGACAATTACACCCTTATCATCTGCCCAAAAAAATTTGATGATCCCACTCGAAATGCCCGATATACCAAAGTAATGGCTCATGAACTGCTATCTTCCTATCACTATTCCCTATGGGTTGATGCTAACATCCAAATAAGCGCAACGAATTTAGATCATCTTTTTTCCCACTACCTTGAACACCATGATATTGCCGTACATCAGCACCCTATCAGGAATTGCACTTTTGAAGAGGCGGAAAGATGTATTGAAATTAACAAAGACAATCCTGCCATCATCAATAAGCAAATGCAAAACTATCGTTCAGATGGCTATCCTGTAAATCATGGCTTAGTGTCAACCGGCTTACTGTTTAGGAGGCACACCCCCATTACCCAAAAGTTCAATAGCTATTGGTGGCAAGAAATAGAAAATCACAGCAGGCGAGACCAGCTTTCATTTAATTATGTGGCATGGAAACATAACATTCCTTTCCACATAATCAATGGGCATGTGAAGCTAAATAACGTGGAAGGTTTTCAGACATTTGGACACAAGCTATCAGCTGACCATCGAAACTGGTAGGCATTAAACACCCAAAAGCCTTTTCCTCCTCATGTCTAGCGCCCTCTGGTAAAGGGCAATATCCAGATTATGATGGCATTCAATTTCCTGGAGAAGCCCTTTGTCAAGCTCATAAAGCCCTTCATGCTTCTCTGCCACATTAACCTTCAGATGGCGGAGGAGGCTTCCGCCTAAAAATTGTTGCCCAAAAAAAGCCAGATCTTCGCGGTAATATTCGGTAATGCCAATAAAATCAAACAATTCTAAAGGAAAACCCCACAGAAACTTAGTGTACAAATTCTGCAGCTCATCACTTAAACAAAACGTCTCCAAAGACCAGTTTTCTACCACAACTTTTTTGTGTAATGCCTGGGCGGTATCTGGACTATAACTTCGTAGCCAAAAAAAATAATGGGAAATCAATCGGTTTATGGGATGCCTCATCCATGTTACAAAAGTCAAATCTTGTCTCGTAGCACACAACAAATACTTCAAAGGAAGAAAATGCCCATGAATACATTCAATTCCATTAAGACCGCTTTCCCCATATTGAATACAAGCTTTTAATGCCGTTAAATTCCTATCATAACTTGCTGTATTTATAGGGTAATCCTGATAATCTTTGACCAACTTTCCAGAAAATGCCGCTTCTAATGCCGCTGAGAAACTGGAACCTGCCGTTTTTGGCAAATGGACTGAAATGATCATTGAAGTTTCTAAATTTTAAAGATAGTGGCGGTAGCTTAGACTGGCTACAATTTTAAAACATCCAAAAAAATTGTAGCCGCTGATAAGGTGGCAGTATTGATGTGGACTGGTCACTTCTCGCAAAATGAAGCGTTGGTTTATGAAGAAGGCCTCGCGCCCCACAGCCCGGCTGACCACCCCCATAAACTGGTTTGAATGGCGGGTGGATGGCTATTTTTTCACATAAAGGTCGGTGATAGTGCCGGTCACCATTTCTGCGGCGAAGGCGAACGTTTCCGACAAGGTCGGATGTGGATGGATGGTCAAGCCAATATCCTCGGCATCGGCGCCCATTTCCAACGCTAACACCGCCTCGGCAATCAATTCGCCGGCATTCGGGCCGGTCATGCCGGCCCCTAATACCCTGCCGGTTGCCTTATCGCAAAGAATCTTCGTGACCCCTTCCTTACGGCCCATCGCCAAAGACCGGCCGCTGGCCGCCCACGGGAACGCGGCTTTAGCGTATTCAATGCCTTGTTGTTTGGCTTGGTTTTCGGTCAAACCCATCCATGCTATTTCAGGGTCCGTGTAGGCGACCGATGGTATGGTCAGCGCATCGAAACTGGATTTGTGGCCGGCGACCACTTCGGCGGCCACTTTCCCTTCATGCACGGCTTTGTGCGCCAGCATCGGGTTAGAGGCGATGTCGCCGATGGCAAAAATATGCGGCACATTGGTGCGTTGTTGTTTGTCAACGGCAATAAAACCTTGTGCATCGACTTCGACCCTAGCCTGGTCCGCGCCGATCAGCTTGCCGTTGGGACGGCGGCCTACCGCAACTAAGACGGCATCAAACACGGCTGATTCGGGCGCGTCTTTTCCGTCAAAAGACACTTTTAAACCATCATCTTGGGCTTCGATGGCTGTGACGCGGGTTTCCAGCCAGATGTTTTGGTATTGTTTTTTGATATGGCGGAATAACGGCGTAATCAAGTCTTTGTCGCAACCGGGGATGATTTGGTCCATCAGTTCAACCACACTGATTTCCGAACCGAAGGCATGGTAAACGGTCGCCATTTCCAAGCCGATGATGCCGCCACCGACAATCAATAATTTTTTCGGGATTTCGGTTAATGCCAACGCACCGGTGGAATCCCATAACCGCGGGTCGTCATTAGGGAAGCCTGGGATTTTGGTCGGCTGCGACCCGGCGGCGATAATGGCGTTGGTAAAATTAATTTGGGTCACGCCGTCGCCGGTTTGCACCGACAAACAGTTGGCCGATGCGAATTGGCCTTCGCCATGAACGACGGTAACTTTACGTTGCTTGGCAAGGCCGGCTAAACCGTCATTTAAGGTTTTGGTGACGCCTTGCTTCCAAGTCCGGATTTTATCCAAATCCAATTCCGGTTTATTGAATTGGATGCCATGCGCCGCCATTGCTTCGGCTTCATGGATTACCAATGCCATATGGAGAAGGGCTTTAGACGGGATGCAGCCGACATTTAAACAAACCCCGCCCAAAACGGGTTCGCGTTCAACCAACACCACTTGTTTGCCCAAGTCGGCGGCACGAAAAGCGGCACTGTAGCCGCCGGGGCCACCGCCCAATACCACCAACTCTGCGTTTAATGCTTTGTCTGCCATGGCCATTTCCTTATCGTTAAAGTAACAAGCGGCGGATATCGCCCAAGTTTTGTTTGATTACATTCATAAAACGTGCGCCTTCGGCACCGTCGATGACTCTATGGTCATAGGTCAAGTCCAGCGGCAACATCAGGCGCGGGACAAATTCTGCGCCGTTCCAGACCGGTCGCGTTTGATGCCGGGTCACTCCCAAAATCGCCACTTCCGGGGCATTGACTATGGGTGTAAACGCCGTACCGCCTATGCCGCCTAAGCTGGAGATGGTGATACACCCCCCTTGCATATCGGCTGGCATCAATTTGCCTTGGCGGGCTTTAGCGCTTTTTTCCGCCAAATCCAATGACAATGCGTTAATGGATTTTTTATCGGCATCACGCAAAACCGGCACCACCAAACCATTCGGTGTGTCTACGGCTATCCCGACATGGCAATATTTTTTCAGGATCAGGCTTTCGCCATCACTGGACAACGAGGCGTTAAAGCTAGGGAATTGCCGCATCGCCGCCACCAGTGCCTTGATGATGAACAGCAACGCGGTGACCTTCACTTCATCCTTGGTTTTTTCGGCGTTCACGTTATTGCGGAATGCTTCCAGTTCGGTGATGTCAACCTCGTCGTGATACGTCACCAACGGCAGGTTAAGCCAAACGCGGGTCAAATTTTGACCGGTCAAGCGTTTAATTTTACTTAGCTTTTGGATTTCTATTGCGCCAAATTGGGCAAAATCCACAGCCGGGATGCCAGGAATACCGGTGCCGCCGGACCCCGGCGCGGCCCCGGTCATGGCCTTTTTCACGAAAGCGCTGACATCCTCGCGTAATATTCTGCCCTTCCGGCCTGTGGCTAGGGTTATTTTGCCTATATCGACACCCAATTCGCGGGCAAACAAACGCACCGATGGGGAGGCATGGACTGGAGAGCCGCCGGTTTCCCGGGGATCCGATTGGGCGCCCACCGGCATGGACGCAGATGCTGCAACAGGGGCGGTTACGGGTTTAGGTTCCGGCTGGCTGGCGGCAGGGGGCGTATTGTCAGTAGCAGGGGCTTTCTCGACAGCATCTAACCCGGCCGATGTCTGCCCGCCGGTCACATCAACCGTGGCGATCAAAACCCCTTCAGAGACTTTGTCGCCTTTCTTAATAAAAACTGCCTTGACCGTCCCGGCCGCCGTCGAGGGCAACTCCATACTGGCCTTGTCGGTCTCCAAGATTGCCACGGTCTGATCAACGGCCAAGCTGTCACCCGGCTTAATATTGACTTCCACCACATCGATTTCTGTGACATTGCCAACATCAGGCACTTTTAATTCAACTAAATCGCTCATCTAAAATCTTCCGTCAGATTAACCAAGGGGCTTTTGCATCGGCCGCTATATTGTATTTGGCGATGGCCACTTCAACTTTGAAGGTCTCAAAGCGCCCCATATCGGCAAGGCCTTTCAATGCGGCGACCGTGACATGGTAACGGTCCACCTCGAAAAACCGGCGCAAGTTTTCGCGGGTATCCGACCGGCCAAAGCCATCGGTGCCTAAGATGATGTAAGGCGCCCTGATAAACCCCCGAATCTGTTCGGCAAAGGCGCGGATGTAATCGGTCGCTGCCACCACAGGGCCTTCGGCTTCACCCAAGCAACTGGCGACATGCGCTTGTTTGGGGGGTTCGGTCGGGTGCAAGCGGTTCCAGCGTTCGCATGTTTGTCCATCCCGCGCCAACTCGGTAAAGCTGGTGCAGCTCCACAAATCGGACTCAATCCCCCAGTCGTCGCGGAGCAAATCGGCGGCAAATATCACTTCCCTGAAAATACAGCCTGAACCCAGCAACTGCACCCTCGGCGCATGAGAGTCGAGACCTTTGCGGAAACAATACAGGCCCTTGAGGATGTTCAGTTCCTCGCCTTTGGGCAGGGCCGGATGGGGGTAGTTTTCATTCATCACGGTGATGTAATAGAAAATGTCCTCCTGCTCTATGTACATGCGGCGCAAACCATCCTGGATGATGACCGCCAATTCATAGGCGAAGGCGGGGTCATAGGAAACACAGTTTGGCACCGTCGCAGCCATCATATGGCTGTGGCCATCTTCATGTTGCAAGCCCTCGCCGTTCAATGTGGTTCGGCCGGCCGTACCGCCCATCAAAAAGCCACGGGTACGCTGGTCGGCGGCAGCCCAGATCAAGTCACCGACGCGCTGGAAGCCAAACATTGAGTAGTAAATGAAGAACGGGATCATCGGCACATTATGGGTGGAATACGAGGTGCCAGCGGCGATCCAGTCGCACAAACCGCCCGCCTCATTAATGCCTTCCTGCAAAATCTGGCCGTGCTTGTCTTCCTTATAAAACATCAGCTCGGTGGCGTCTTGCGGTGTGTACAGTTGGCCTACTTGCGACCAAATCCCCAACTGCCGGAACATGCCCTCCATGCCAAAGGTGCGCGACTCGTCCGGTACGATCGGCACGATGCGCTTGCCGATGTTTTTGTCTTTGGCCAGGATATTGATTAACCGCACAAAAGCCATGGTGGTGGATATTTCGCGGCCTTCGTCAGTAGCGTCGAGCAACGCTTTGAAGTCACTTAAGACTGGCACGTCCAAGGCATAGGATTTTCCTCTGCGGGTCGGCAAATATCCGCCTAAGTCTTCGCGGCGTTTACGCATGTACTCGAGTTCTTTTGAACCTTCGGGAAAAGTCAGGTAAGGCAAATCGTCCAATTGCTCGTCAGTGACCGGTAATTCGTAACGGTCCCGAAAATGAACCAACGAGATTTGGCTCATCTTTTTTTGTTGGTGGGTGATATTTTGCGCTTGTCCAGAATCGCCCATGCCGTAACCTTTAATGGTTTTCGCTAGGATCACGGTGGGCTGGCCTTTATGGTGAACGGCGGTGTGGAACGCGGCATAGACTTTTACCGGGTCGTGCCCCCCCCGGTTCAGTTCCCAAATGTCGCGGTCTGACCAATCGGCGACCATCCCCTTCAATGCAGGCGTGTTAAAGAAATGTTCACGCACATAGGCGCCGTCCTTGGCCTTAAAGGTTTGGTAATCGCCATCGACGCAGGCCATCATCCGTGCCACCAACAAGCCTTCGGTATCACGGGCCAGAAGGGCGTCCCAGCGTTGCCCCCAGACCAATTTGATCACATTCCAACCGGCGCCACGGAATTCACTTTCCAATTCTTGGATGATTTTACCGTTGCCGCGTACCGGCCCGTCCAAGCGTTGCAAGTTGCAGTTAACGACGAAAATCAGGTTGTCCAACTTTTCCCGGCCGGCCAAACCGATGGCGCCTAAGGACTCAGGCTCATCTGTCTCACCATCGCCGACGAAACTCCATACCTTCCGCCCATCGGTATTGGCTAGGCTACGGTCTTGCAGGTAACGCATGAAACGGGCTTGATAAATGGCCATGATCGGCCCTAAACCCATTGATACAGTAGGAAATTGCCAAAAGTCCGGCATCAACCAAGGATGCGGATAGGACGACAGGCCATTGCCGTTGACTTCCTGACGAAAGTTATCCATTTGTCGTTCGCTGATGCGGCCTAACAAAAAGGCGCGGGCATAATCGCCGGGCGTCAAATGGCCTTGGGTAAACACCAGGTCACCGTCATGCTGGTCTGATGGCGCATGCCAAAAATAATTGTAGCCTACGTCATAGAGGGTCGCCGCCGAGGCGAAACTGGCAATATGCCCCCCCACATTGGTGTGTTTGTTCGCCCGCAACACCATCACCATGGCGTTCCAACGCACATATGAACGGATTTTTAGTTCAATCGCGTGGTCACCTGGAAATTGCGCCTGTTTAGCGACCGGAATAGTGTTCACATAGGCCGTATTGGCGCTAAATGGCACATCAAAGCCGGCTTTCCGGGTCTCTTCGACCAACCGCTCAATCAAAAAATGCGCCCGTTCGCTGCCCTCCTTTTCCAAAACGGCTTTTAGCGCCTCAGTCCATTCCTTGGTTTCATCCGGGTCTACATCCACGTTCTGGGTTGCATCTGATAACAAGCTGTAATTCATTATTTGGTTCCTTGGGTGTTAAAGCCCATCATTTGGTTTTTTTGTGATTCATGCCCTGGCACAACCTAAAAAAATAACGTGAGCGTAAGGGCCTATAATTTGGAGCTGGTTGTCCGGCTGAATCACCATTAACGGAGTTGAGTTTGTAGCGATGGACGGGGCGGAGTGATAGCTAAAAGCCATAGTATAAAGTATAAACAAGGGACTTTGGCTCCGCATCCGTTTTGAATTGGCATAGCTGTCGTTAAACTTGAAACCACCATAACCCGACCCGGCACTTATCTTGCTGATTGGATTATTCGATAGGTGCAAAATTCATATCCACCCTCTTATGCTGCTGCCCCAGCAGTTCTGTCATTTTATTCAATGGCAGTGGGCGGCTAAAAAAATAGCCTTGGATTACATCACAACGCTGCGTTTTTAGAAACCTAAGTTGCGCTTCCGTCTCAACGCCTTCCGCCACTACTTTTTGCCCCAGAGAATGCCCCATGTGTATGATGGCGCTGACGATCCTGGCATTTTTGGTGTTAGCCGGCGTACCTTCAATAAACGATTTATCCACTTTAACCACATCAATGGGAAAGTTCCGTAAATAAGACAATGAGGAATAACCTGTGCCAAAATCATCAAGCGCCAAGGTAATGCCCATTTCTTTTAACCGCATAAGCTGTAGTTCGATTTGCTTGACATCGCCTATCAGCATGGATTCGGTTAATTCAAGTTCGAGATAGTTTGCATCCAGACCGGTAGTCCGCAGCGCCGCTGCGACCATATGTAAGAAGTTATTGTCGGCAAACTGCCTAGGTGACACATTGACGGCTATTTTGGGCAAGGAAAATCCTTGCCTTTGCCAATTTTTCAATTGTTGGCATGCCCTCTCTAAAATCCACTTGCCCATCTCAACAATTAAACCGGTCTCTTCTGCGATACCAATAAATTGATCCGGGGGTATCATTTTCTGAATCCCCGAGGACTCTTTCATCCAACGCACCAACACTTCCGCACCGCATATATTGTTTCCATCCGGGCTGTACTGGGGTTGATAAAACAACTCCAACTCCTTTTTTTCAATGGCCTTGCGTAAGTCTTTTTCTACCAGCAAGCGGTCACGCCAAGCGATGGCGAACGATTTTTTATAGAATTGGTAATTGTTACGGCCCTGTTTTTTGGCCTGATACATTGAAACGTCCGCCAATTTCAGCAATTCTTCAGGATTTTTGGCATCTTCAGGATAAACGGCTATGCCAATACTGGCGCCAATAAACACTTCGCTGCGATGAATGTAAAACGGTTCGGACAACGCTTGGATTATTTTCTCGGCAACCATGGATGCGGCATAAAGGGCGTGTTCATGGGAAGTATTATCGACCATCATCAGCGCAAACTCATCGCCACTGAGCCGGGCGACCATATCATTTTTCCTCACCACCAACTCCAACCGCTGCGCCGCTTTTTTTAGCAATTGGTCTCCGGCATCATGGCCTAATGAATCGTTCACCGCTTTAAATCTATCCAAATCTATAAAAAAAACGACCACATTGTGCAACGGTTGACTGCCTGATGTTTTTGTCATTAACCGGGCCAGGCGGTTGGAAAACATGACCCGGTTCACCAACCCTGTCAAATCATCGTAATGGGCAATGCGCAAGATTTTGCTCTCAGCCTGTTTTTGCCGTGTGATATCAAATGCGCTGACAAAAAAACCCGGCTCCCCGTTTGTTAAATCTATTTGGCTGATATTCAGTGCAACGAACCGATAAAGCCCTTGCTTATGCTTACCTGTCACTTCTTTTGACCACAACCGATTGCCCGAATTGAAAGCGAATGACGGGTCAAAGGTAAACCCATTAGCCACCAGTGTCGCCATCTGAGTGCCACTCAGCTCTTTGATATCGTATCCAAACAAATTGGAAAACAAAGCGTTAGCATCTACTACAGTTAACTCCCCATCCAACATGGCCCAGCCGAAATGGGCGTCACAATAAGCCATAGAAAGACCGCCTTTTGCCGACCACTCGGTTCCCGGGTCACATCTAACACTATTGACACTATGACCCATGTTTTCCAGGTCCGGTTTAACACTATCTGCGGTAATAAGTAA
>DBNZ01000139.1:7201-7775 GCA_002299495.1 Methylococcaceae bacterium UBA659 | reverse complement strand
GCGATGCGGTATTTTTAAACCACCGGGTCGAATGGCAAGGCGGGGTGATGGCGGCGGAGTGTTCGGATTTGTTGAAAGGTTTCTTTCAGGGGAAGCGCAAGAAATCAGCCAAGGAGTAAGTGGGCAGGGTATCACGGTTAAGCCGTAGCCCCCTCTTGTTCAATGGGCTTTTTGTTTGTCGCAACAACGCTTGCAAGCTGCCGCGTCGAAGCGGTTGGCATTGCCATTTCAGCAAATAGGCCAGCAATAACGTTAACCGGCTTTGCAACTCGCGCTTTTCGCTGCTACCCATCGTCTCGATTTCCTCGATAAAACGACCCGCCCGCATCAACGCGGCCTTGCTCTTGCGCCCATCCGTAAACATCTTGGTGGTACCGTATCACGCCATAGCCCCGATTATTTTCTGAGCGATTTGAAATCAATCCCGCAACCGCTTGTAAGCATTAATCAACCCGTTGGTTGAACTGTCATGACTAGTAATGACCTCAGCATTTTGCAATTCCGGCAAAATCGCTTTCGCCAGCACCTTGCCCAATTCCACGCCCCATTGGTCGAACGGGTTGATGTTCCAAAT
>DBNZ01000139.1:0-6783 GCA_002299495.1 Methylococcaceae bacterium UBA659 | reverse complement strand
GGTTTGTTTCCGGGGAACACTTTAGCGGCGACCAAGACTTTATCTTGGGCTTGTTCCGGCCCTAATTCACTGGCCACTTCAGCCGCGGTTTTGCCCCGCATCAACGCCTCCGGTTGCGCTAAGAAATGAGACACCAAAATATCGTGATGCTTAGGCAATGAGTAATGGCTATTGGCGGCCACTAAAAAATCGCAGGGGATCAGTTTGGTGCCTTGATGAATCAATTGGTAGAAGGCGTGTTGGCCATTGGTGCCGGCCTGCCCCCAAATGATCGGGCCGGTGCTGTAATCGACCGGCTCGCCGTCCATCGTGACGCTTTTGCCGTTGCTTTCCATGTCGCCTTGTTGGAAATAATCGGCGAAAAAGCGCAGGGAATGGTCGTAAGGCAACAACACATGAGATTCGGCATGGTAAAAATTGTTATACCAAATGCCGAGCAAGGCCATGATAACCGGAATATTTCGCTCAAACGGGGTGTTGCGGAAATGTTCATCGACCTCGTGCGCCCCTAGCAGCAGGGCTTCGAAATGGTCCATGCCAATGTAGAGGGCGACCGACAAACCCACCGCCGAGCACAGCGAATAGCGCCCACCGACCCAATCCCAAAATTCAAACATGTTGTCCGTGTCAATGCCAAAATTAGCGACATTTTCGGCATTGGTGGAAATGGCGACAAAATGCCGGGCTATGGCTTCCTGATCATGGGTTTGGTCAAGAAACCACTGTCTGGCCGAGGTCGCGTTTATCATGGTTTCTTGGGTACTGAACAATTTTGAAGCAATAATAAACAAAGTCGTTTCGGCCGAAATGCCCTTCAGCACTTCGACCAAATTGGCCTGGTCAACATTGGAAACAAAATGCACATTAAGCGCTTCGGAACCATAAGGGGTTAATGCGGTGGCCGCCATTTTTGGGCCTAAACCCGAGCCGCCAATGCCAATGCTGACCACGTCGGTAATGGTTTTGCCGGTATAACCTAGCCAATTGCCAGACCTTACCCGGTCACAAAAAACCCGCATTTTTTCCAGCACCCCATTGATTTTTGGCATCACATCTTCGCCTTTTACAAAGACCGGGGCATGGCTTCGATTACGCAACGCCGTATGCAGAGCCGAACGCTTTTCGGTGGTGTTTATCATGGCGCCAGTAAACATGGCCTCGATTTTTTCTTTTAATTGGGCATGATGGGCCAGATCAATTAACAGAGGCAGCGTTTGTTCGGAAATCCTATTTTTTGCGTAATCAAACAGTATGTCATTCAAATTAACCGAGAACTTAGCGTGACGATGGGGGTCCCTTGCAAAGGCCTCGCGGAGTGAATGGTTTTTTACTTTTGCAAAATGATCCTGCAAAGCAGACCAAGCTTTTGACGTAGTCAGGGATGACATGTTTGAGGGGCTCCGTTTTTTTATTTGGTTTGGCTGTAACAAGACAATGGCACAGAAGCCGTTCTATTGAGTTAAATTTCAAACGACTTTTTATTTGGGAATGTAATGGAATATTTAATGTGCTACAGTGGTGGCTTGCTATCCGGTAGCAAATCTGGAGGTTTTGTATTTAGCTCAAGAGTATGGGCGTTCACAACGCACCATATAATAATAATTATTTCTCAAGACTGGAAGGTATTATGAACACAGCACACGTTTTAAGAAAGTTTTGCCTGACATTTTTAGGCCTCTTGTTTTCCGCTTCAATATGGGCGCATGGTGGTGCCGCGGGCACTGACACTGACCAATGTAAATTCGAGCTGGAACCCGGACATTGGATCCATTACACCGCCTACCAGCCCGCTGTTTATCAAGCCCAGGAATTTTGTGGGAGCTTGCCAGGAACCACCACCAAAACCCAGCTGGTTTTCGATTATCAAGACATGAGATACCGGAATATGGCTATTGAATTCGAGGTGACAAAAGAACCTGAAGGCACCCGGGT
Organism: Methylococcaceae bacterium UBA659; assembly: GCA_002299495.1. GTDB lineage: Bacteria > Pseudomonadota > Gammaproteobacteria > Methylococcales > Methylomonadaceae > Methylovulum. The sequence continues at coordinate 4,851 of DBNZ01000139.1, read as the reverse complement.
TTTCTTCCAACCCGCCGCCAAACATAAATCGGGTACCGTTAACTTAGAACTGCCCAACGGCGTCCCGGAACCTGGCCAATATTTGATCCATATCACGTTGGTACCTGACCAAGGCGAACGCTTAGATGCTCATATGGCTTTCAAAGCGGGAACGGGCGAGCCGATCACTAAAACAAACCTCTTTATCTATCTGCTGGCCGCTTTTGCCGGCCTATATGCCCTGTACTTGTCAAATGCGGGCTTCAAGAAAACCATTGATGGTTTAATTTCAAAAGTAAAAAGTTAACCATACCGTTAAACATGGCCATGGCCATGACAACGGTATCAATCAAACCAGGAGACAAAACATGATGAAGTTACTATCGGTCGGCGCGCTGGTATGGCTTTTTTTGCCCCCCGTCATTGCCTTAGAAATAGTTGACCATGACGGGATGTTGATGGATCACGGTGACGGCCACTTGATGGATATGGCGGGCGGCATGGTCATGGGACAAAATACGGACACGCTTCCCGGCGGCTGTGACCAGATTTCAGAAACCAAGGAAATCACCGTCCACGCCGGACATAAGTACGCCGAAAAATTTCCGGGCAGGATGTTTGCATTCGATACCCAGGAATTCAATTTCAAGCCTTGTACAAAGCTGACCGTGCATTTTGTTAATGAAGATAAAATCCGCCATCAATGGATGATGCACGGATTGCCTAAGTATCTTTATCCCAAGGGCATGTTCCATTTGGAAATCTCAGGCCCGGCTAAAATTTCCGGCACCTTGATATTACCGCCAGGGGACAAGACTTATCTAGTGCACTGCGATATCGCCCAACACATGGAAAAGGGCATGAAAGCCCAGCTTAAAGTGGGTAAAGGCGATGGCGACCTCCCCAGTATTCCGGGCGTTACCGCATTCACCCATACCGATGATTACCAAGCGACCATCCCCCAATTGCTTGCGTCTGCGGAAGCCCAAGAAAAAGCACTTGCGCTAGCGCCTGTTGTTGACCCTAACGCTGCGGCCACACCTGCGGCCACACCAAAACAACAAAGTGGGTTTGTTTCTGGAACCACGGTAATTGGGTTGGCCTTAGGTTTATTGATCGCCCCCTTCTTGGCAAAGAAATTTAAAGACATGACTTTTGCAGAAGCCGTGGCCTATGTATTTGAAGTCATTGGTTCAGGGATAAACTTTATCGTTCGCTTGATAAGCGGTTTGACCAAACTGGTTTCAAACCGGAAAAATAAAACCTTACCTGAAAACTGATGAAGGGTTGAATAAAAAGCCCCCGTAGCCTTTGGGCCATGGGGGCTTTTTTTATGGCAGGCCTTAATGCCAAAACCGTTAACCTGTTGGGCATCCCATTAACACAGGTGTTATTTCGGCGGCATTAGCAAATCGGGTTTTAACGCAACAAATGGTGCCGACTCCGCATTGCAGGTTAACCAAAAGATTGACAGCCGACCGCTTAAAATTACCTTTTAACCTTCCTGTTTGTTTACTTTTTTAGGTAAACTAAGCCTTCACCCAGCTATAGTCGGCTTGTATTGCTCATCCGCTTAACCCATTGAGGTTTTTGTGCTCCGCCATTTCCCTAAAATAGACTCCACTTATCCCCATAAAAAGCGTGACTACTGCATTGCCGGCTTTACTTTTTTTTGTGTCGCCGTTTGTTTGATTAGCGATGCCAATGGCGATTTGGCCTGGCAAAATACCTTAGGAGTATTTGGATGGGTATTTTTAACCGGGTTATTGTTAGGGGAAAACACCGAAGTCCGAACCCAAGTAGCGATAGCCGTCGTATTTGCGACTATAGGCGAACACTTCGCCTCTCCCTACATGGGCGGATATACCTACCGGTTTGGCAATGTCCCGGCGTATGTGCCACCTGGACACGGCATGGTTTACCTAACGGCCGTTGCGCTGGCGCGGTCTGGTTTCTTTTTGCGCTATGCCCGCGAAATTGCCACCTTTGTGGTGCTGGTATGCGGCGCCTGGTCAGTATACGGAATATCTGGCCTAGCAAAACAAGGTGATGCGGTAGGCGCATTGCTGTATTGCATTTTTTTGGGTTATTTATTCAAAGGCCGGTCCCCCATGGTCTACTTAGCCGCTTTTTTTATAACCACCTGGTTGGAATTGATTGGCACCGCCGTAGGCACCTGGAAATGGGCCGCTATCGACCCTGTTTTAAACCTCCCCCAAGGCAATCCTCCGAGCGGGGTGGCCGCTTGGTATTGCCTGGTCGATGCCGTAGCCATTGGCGGCGCACCGATAATTTTAAAAGCCGCCCAACAAAGCCGAAATGGGTTTAAGGCTAAGACCATCAAAACCTCTAAGGATGCTTATCAGGGCGCAAGCAATGAATGACAGCCTGACCAATTCCCACAAACGGCAGAAACTTGCCGTCCCGTTAACCAACCGATAGACAGAGGAATGCTATGGAACGCCGTAACTTTATTCAACTTAGCTTAATGGGTGCTAGCGCGGGCTTTTTCACTCCCTTGACCAGCCTGGCTGAAACCGCCCGGCTTCCGGTTACCGCTGATTTAATTTACAGCCAAGACTCCCAAGGCCGCTGGACGGGCAAGGCCGCGACCCACCTGCCAAACATCGAAATAAACAAAAGTGATGGCAAAATCACGGTTACCGTGGTTACCGCCCATGAAATGAAGGGTTACGAACATTACATCGTCAAACATGTGCTGCTCGATAAAAACTATACCTTCATTGCCGAACATATGTTTAATCCTATTGAAGACAAAACCGCCCGCTCCGAATTCGTCCTAGAAAATTACCAAGGTGCTTTATATGCCCTAAGCCTTTGCAACAAACATGACCTTTGGATTAACTTCACAGAAATCTGAGGCGTCACGGTTAATATCAACGGCATCACTCAATGAAACCAGAACCCATTTTCAAATACCCGCTATTCGCCCTAGGATTCCGGCCGTTTTTCTCCCTTGCCGGATTATCCGCGCTGATTCTACTGATCGTTTGGAATGCTTATGTGAAAGGGGAATGGTCTGCCGAAATTTATTATCCCGTCCGTTATTGGCATGCCCATGAAATGTTGCTCGGCTACACCAGCGCCGTGATAGCCGGCTTCTTGTTGACCGCGATAACAAACTGGACCGGAAAAGAAACCCTCAACGGAGACCCTTTAGCCTGGTTAAGCCTGTTATGGCTATACGGTCGCATCACGCCTTTTTATGCGGGCCTGTTACCCGACGGCTTGATTGCCTTGGTCGATTTCGCCTTTTTACCGTTACTGGCCTATTTCACCAGCAAGCCGCTGATTGCAACAAAAAACCACAAAAATCTTTTAGTTATCGGATTCTTGCTGATTTTAGCCATTGGCAACGGCTGCATTCATGCTGAAATGCTAGGGTTTTGGCATGATTCGGCAAAAACCGGCCTAGATATCGTTTTGGCAGCCATTATTTTGCTGATTTTGGTCATTGCAGGCCGTGTCTTTCCCTTTTTCACAGAGCGTGGCTTATCCGGGACGCTTATTATAAAAAACCCCCTTGCCGACAACCTCGCCCTTACGCTTTCAGCGACATTTTTCCTCGGCCAATTACTGGCGGCCTCCCCGCCAGTCCTCGCCACGCTGGCTATCTTGGCCGCCATTGCCAATTTTTGGCGGATTTCGGTCTGGTATGTAGGCCGGATTTGGTATGTGCCGTTGTTATGGGTCCTTTACCTTGGTTATGGCTGGATAATTTTAGGCTTTGTCCTTTCCGCCTTAGCCGCCTACGATGCCGTCTCCCATTCGTTGGCGCTGCATGCCTTCACGGTAGGCGGGATAGGCGTGTTGACCTTGGGCATGATGGCCCGGGTTTCCCTAGGCCACACCGGGCGGTTATTGAAAACCTCCAGCGCTACGACCATCGCCTTTTTGTTAATCAACTTAGCGGCCTTGCTCCGGGTGCTCCTACCGATAGCCGCATTGGCTTGGCATAACCTATTTGTTTACGTTTCCAGCCTCTGTTGGCTGGCCGCTTTCGCGCTGTTTGTTTTTGTTTATGCCCCGATATTGACCGCACCTAAGACAGACCCTCAAAAGGGCTAACCCTCTTCTTCCGTTTCCTATGTTATGCTTTGCCAGCCGCCAAGGCATGGCTTTTTAAACCTATTTCTACTGAAAATTTAATAGCTTAAATGAATAGAACCATTACCCGTGCATTAGTGAGCGTATCTGACAAAACCGGCATCGTCGATTTTTGCCGCGAATTACAGCAATTAGGCATACAACTTATATCCACCGGCGGTACCGCTAAGCTCCTTAGCGCAAACCAAATCCCGGTTACCGAAGTGTCTGACTACACGGGTTTTCCGGAAATAATGGACGGACGGGTGAAAACGCTGCATCCAAAAGTCCACGGCGGCATTTTAGGCCGGCGCGGCGTTGACGATACCGTAATGTCAGAACATGGCATCTCGCCCATTGATATGGTGGTCGTCAATTTATACCCCTTCGCCGCAACCATCGCCCAACCCGACTGTGATTTCAGCACCGCCATCGAAAATATCGACATCGGCGGCCCCGCCATGCTCCGCGCCGCCGCCAAAAACCATGCCGATGTCGCCGTGGTCGTCGATACCAACGACTATGGCTTTATCCTAGCCGAATTGAAAGGCAGCGGCTTGCAATTGTCGTCACCAACCCGCTTCAACTTAGCGGCCAAATGCTTTGCCCATACCGCCCGCTACGACACCCAAATCGCCCAGTATTTGGCGGGATTAGACGCACGCTTCCCGGAAATCTTGAACCTGCAATTCGAACGCCACCAAGCCCTGCGTTACGGTGAAAACCCCCACCAACAAGCCGCGTTTTACCGGGAAAAGACACCCG
>DBNZ01000134.1 GCA_002299495.1 Methylococcaceae bacterium UBA659 | reverse complement strand
CCCACATTAACGGTCAGTGATATTCCTGGTTTCATCCATAAAGGGGGCATGATTGGCCTGATGGTGCGGGGCCACCGGGTGCGTTTTGTCATCAACCTGAAGGCTATTCAAGCTGCCGGCTTGTCAGCCAATAGCCAATTGCTCAATTTGGCGGTGGAGGTGATCCGGTGATCAGGTTCGACCAGTTACGCCCCCGTTTCAGTCAAAATCTGACATTGGCGCAAAGGTTTTCGGTAATTTTAGTATTTACCACCGGATTGGCCATCGGTTTGTCGACCTTTGCTTTTGCCACCAGTATCGCCATTAAGGTTTACCAAGAATCACTTGAACATCTTTCGGGTTTGGCCATGGTCATCAGCAATAACAGCCAGGCGGCCCTGTTGTTTAGGGATCAAGAGGGCATTGAAAAAACCTTACGGAGCTTGCAAATCAATCCAGAAATTACCCATGCGGTGGTTTACGATGTTGATAACATGCCTTTTGTCACCTATGTGGCGGCGGCTAACGCCAATAATAGCGAAGCACTGAAGCGACTATTAAAAACATTGCTGCCCATCAGTGCCAGCGTAGAGCAGCCCATCTTGCAAGGTCAAGAAGTGATTGGCAAAGTCGTGTTATCCGCCAATATCTATCGGACTTGGATACATTTCATGGCCAATCTAGCGGTCAGCGTCCTGCTGTCATTGTTGAGCATGGTCTTAGCGTTAATGTTAGGGGCAAGGCTAAATCGGGCGCTCACCAGACCCGTCATAGCCTTGTCCAGGGTCGCCGATTATGTGGCCAAATATCAAGATTATGGGATCCGGGTCGAAACCAACGGAAATGATGAAATTTGTGCGCTGATCCGTAACTTCAACTACATGTTGGAAGAAATCCAGCTGCGTGACCGCAGGCTGGTCAAGCAACAAAACGACTTATATGACCAGGTCCAGGCGAGAACCATAGAGCTTAATCATGCCAAGGAGTCCGCAGAATCTGCCAACCGGGCCAAAAGTGATTTTTTGGCCAACATGAGCCACGAAATACGCACGCCAATGAACACCATTCTAGGGGTCGGCTATCTGCTCACCAAAACGGAACTCACGAAGAAACAAGCCGATTACCTAGCGACCATCAACTTCGCGGGCCAAAACCTCTTAGGCATCATCAACGACATCTTAGACCTCTCCAAGATTGAGGCCAATAAACTGGAAATAGAACGCTGTGAATTTAGGCTAAACAGTATCTTAAACCTTTTGACCAGCCTGTTTGGCACCCGATGGGAGCAAAAACCCGTCGAATTGCTTTTCAATTACCCTGCGACCATTCCCCAACCTCTGGTTGGGGATTCCCTGCGTCTTGGCCAGGTTTTGATTAACTTGGTCAGCAACGCCATAAAATTCACTGACATAGGCGAGGTTGTCGTCAGCATCGAAGTACAAAAAGAGTCAAAGACAGAGGTTTTGTTGCGGTTTTCAGTGAAAGACACCGGCATTGGCATGACGGAAGCACAGCTTGGTATGTTGTTCCAGCCTTTTACTCAAGCAGATAGCTCAACCACGCGTATTTTTGGCGGCACCGGCTTAGGTCTTGCCATCAGCAAACATCTGGTGGCATTAATGGGCGGCGACATCAGCGTCAGCAGCAAGCTGGGGATAGGCAGTGAATTTTTCTTTACCGTGCCATTAGGCAAAACCTCCGCCACACCTGTGGACGGTCATTTAGCCAGTACTGAAAGCCCCGCCCGCATCTTAGTGGTCGATGACAGGCCATCGGCCCGGGATATCCTCGCGTCTATGCTGACCGAGCTTCAGTTTTCCGTGACCACGGTGGCCAGCACCCTGTCCGCGCTCAGTGAATTGCAGTCAGTGGAGGGCAACCGGCAGGCCTATGATTTGGTGTTGATTGACCGGTACATGCCGGTTTTGGACGGGTTGTCTGCCGCCCGTGAAATCAAAAGCGCCTTAAAATACCAAGAGGTGGCCATCCTATTGACGGTCACCTCGTTAGCGGAGGAAACCGATCTCATTAATACCGATACCGATAACGCAGCCGTTGACGGCATACTACGCAAGCCATTCACCTATTCGAGTTTATTCAATGCGGTCATGAACGCCCTAGGAGGGCAGCATCCCAAAAAGCCGCGTTTAAGCGATGAGAGTTTGTTTCCGACTTTTCATGACCGGCAGCTAGAAGGGACTGTCCTGCTGGTGGAAGACAATGCCATCAACCAACAAGTCGTCCAGGAGATGCTGGAAAGCCTGGGGGTCAAAGTTGAAACCGCCTCAAACGGCCAAGAGGCAGTGGAGATGGTGAATTTACAGAGATATGACTTGGTCTTGATGGATATTGATATGCCCACCATGGACGGTTACACGGCGACAGAAAACATCCGGCGGAAATTTTCGCCACAAGAATTGCCCATTATCGCCGTCACCGCCAGCATCACTTCCGGCCACAGGGAGCGGCGCATTGCAGTCGGTATGAATAATTATGTCGCCAAACCTATCAATTTATCCATTTTGTGGCGGGTGTTGCGTGCATGGTTAACCATAAGGCCCAATACACGGCCTACTGAAATCAACGAGGCGGAGCCAAAACGGATATTGCCCAATCCATTGGCCGGGATCGATATCGCCTCCGGTTTAAACCGGTTGGGGCATAACGAAGGCCTGTTCCGTAAGTTGCTGTCCGACTTTTATAAACAATACCGCAATGCGGCTGATGCTATTGAAACCAGTATTCAAGGTAAGGATAAAACCGAGGCCTATCATTTGGCCCATAACCTGAAAGGATTGGCGGGGAATTTAGGAATGACCGACTTGTCCAGCGCCGCAGCCAATCTTGAAACCGCGTTGGAACGAAATGAAAAAGTACCTGAAACATTATTGGAACTTCGGCAACAACTCTCGAAAGTAAACGCCGCCATAGCGGGTTTACCTGC
>DBNZ01000109.1 GCA_002299495.1 Methylococcaceae bacterium UBA659 | reverse complement strand
AAACGAAAATCACTATTAACTTGGAAAGATTAGTTTCCAAATGCAAATATTGTCGGAGTAGATATTCGACCCGATGCAAAAACAGTAGAAACAGACCGGATTACTATTGAAATCGGCGATCTTAGGGTCATTGGATTTTTTATCAAGTCTAGCAGTAAAATATCATTCAAATAAAATTGTAATTGATGATGCAAGTCATTGTTGGTCACATTAGATATTAGCGTTTGAAAAGTTGAAAGGTCAATTGCAAAATAATAAATACGAACCATTTTTTATAACCAACATATTGAAATGACTAAAGAAACCCTAAACGCCCGCCGCTTGCTTTGCCCGATGCCGGTTATCCGCACCCAAGATAAAATCAAAACGATGCAAGCCGGGGACATTCTGGAAGTGGTTGGCACTGATCCTGGCATGTTGCAAGATATACCCGCTTGGTGCCGGATCAACGGCCATCGGGTGCTCGGAAGCCATGCCCAAGATCATGAATATACCCTTGTCGTGGAAGTGGGGGCGGCATGACCTAAGCTTTGGACACCCGCCAGTTTTGCCAGATGAAGGCTAGGGCAGGTGATGTCGGCGCCGCCGTCAACATTATCCAAACGGGAATCAAGGTTAGCTTCGGTATACTGGGGCATTCGGCGGCGGTGCTGGCCTATCCTTCAGAAGTCAAACAAATGAATCAAATTTCTCTCTTTTTTTCGGGTAACTAGGTATAACCATGGCCGTAGGCAGCTTTAATTTTCCCACAATGCCTAATATTCAGGGCGTTAAACTGAACACTGTTTGTGCTGGAATCAAACAAACCGTCAAGGATGACTTGTTGGTCATCGCCCTAGACGAAGGCGGCACCTGTGCGGGCGTGTTTACCCGCAACGCCTTTTGTGCCGCCCCTGTGCATGTCGCTAAGTCCAATTTGGCCCATAATCCTAGATGGCTGCTGGTGAATTCAGGCAACGCCAATGCGGGGATGGGGCGACCAGGAATGCGCGACGCTTTGGAAACCTGCGCCCAATTGGCGCATTTGGTTGGGGCTAAGCCCGCACAAGTGCTGCCTTTTTCCACTGGGGTAATCGGCCAGCCTTTGCCGGTTGACAAGCTGGTGTCGGCGCTCCCGGCCGCTGTGTCCGGTTTGTCGGGCGGGCATTGGGATAAGGCCGCCCGCGCCATCATGACCACTGACACCTTCGCTAAAGGCGTGACCCATTGCCTAGACATTGATGGCCACAGCGTCCACTTCAACGGTATCGCTAAAGGGTCCGGCATGATCCAGCCTGATATGGCGACCATGCTGGCTTTTATTGCCACCGATGCGAAGATTGGCCAGAACCTGTTGCAAACTTGTCTGGCCGCCGCCGCAGGGCAATCGTTCAACCGCATCACAGTCGATGGCGATACGTCAACTAACGACGCCGTGATGGTGATGGCCAGCGGTTATTCTTCGGCGCCGGAAATAACCGCAGGAAGTCAAGCACTTGCACGGTTTTCCGAGGCGTTGTTGGGGGTCTGCAAGCAACTGGCCGAGTTGATCGTGCGCGATGGCGAAGGCGCGACCAAATTGATCCGAATTGTGGTCAGCGAAGCCCTGACTGATGAGGAGGCCGTCCAAGTGGGCAAGACCATAGCCCATTCGCCGCTGGTCAAGACGGCATTTTTCGCCAGCGACCCCAATTGGGGGCGCATTTTGGCTGCTGTGGGGCGGGCGGGGATCCATAAAATGGTGTTGGACGATGTGCAAATTTTCCTCGACGATGTTTGTATCGTCAACCACGGCGGCCGAGCCGACGGTTATACCGAGGCAGCCGGCCAACAGGTAATGGATAAGGCGGAAATAACGGTGGCCGTTAAGTTGGGGCGGGGGGCGGCCTGCCAAGAAGTGCTGACTTGCGACTTTTCTTACGATTACGTCAAGATCAACGCCGAATACCGGACGTGAAGGGGTTTGATGTTGTGCGGGCCAAGTTATCTGCAAGTTGCCGTTGGGGTGGTGAAAAATTCACAGGGTTCCATCTTGTTGGCCTTACGGAAGCCATCGTTGCACCAAGGCGGTCTGTGGGAATTCCCAGGCGGGAAAATTGAACCTGGCGAAACCACCCTTCAAGCTTTAAGGCGCGAACTGAAAGAAGAAGTGGGTCTTTTCGTTGGCGCGGCTACGCCGTTGATTACGGTTAGGCATCAATATCCCAACCGTGCCGTGCAGCTCAATGTTTTTTTGGTGGCTAAGTTTACCGGTGAGGCCGAAGGTTTGGAGGGGCAAGCTATCGCTTGGGTTAGGCCAGATGAGTTAAGCAGGTACCCGCTGCCGACGGCTAACCGGCCAATCATCACGGCGGCGCAATTGCCGCCCTACTACGCGATTTTGGATGACGCACCTGAGGGTCAGTTGTTGCCAAACTTGCAGAGCATCCTCAGTAAAGGGGTAAAGCTGGTGCAAGTGCGCCTGAAAACCACCCCGCAGCCTGTTTTGTCTAGGTTTCTCGCCACGGCTTATCCGCTCTGCCAATCGCACCAGGCCTGGTTGCTGTTGAATTCTGCCACGGCCTTGGGGTTTTGCGCCGACGCCGATGGCTTGCATTTGACCAGCCGGCATTTGTTGGCCTTAGATGAGCGTCCCCAAGGTTATCGTTGGGTCGCGGCCTCTTGCCATAATGCTTATGAATTGAGTCATGCCGAGAAAATGGGCCTTGATTTTGCCGTGCTGGCGCCGGTGTTGGCCACCCAAAGCCATCCGGAAACCCCGGCATTGGGTTGGCAACGGTTTTCAGATTGGGTGCAATCCAGTCATTTGCCTGTTTATGCCCTTGGCGGCATGTGCCTGGCCGATTTGGCAACGGCGCGTCGGGCAGGTGGTCAAGGTATCGCGGCCATCCGGGCTTTTTTAGCCTGAGAGCGGGGGCGTCAATGCCAATTTTGTGGCGTTTCCCGGTCAAAATCTTCGGCGGATTCGCCTGGAATCCTTTTTTCTTCCATGATCCATTCCCCTAAGTCGATTAATCTACAGCGTTCTGAACAAAACGGTTTGTATGGCTGGTCTGGTTGCCAGGGCACCGGTTTTTTGCAGGCGGGGCATTTGACCGTGGCGATGGGGCTGGATGCAGGCATTAAAAAATACAGCGGGTCAATTCGAAGGGTATGTCATCTAGGCTTTGCACGTGTTGCTTTTCAGCGCAATCCGGGTTCATGAAGCGGACGGTGCAGCGGTGTTTGCCGCCGCTGATTTCGGCGAAACAGGGGATCGCTTTGTCAACGGTGACTTTCAGCAATTGAAAGGGTTGGCTGCGGTCAAGGGAAAACTGGTGAAAACCCGCACGGGCTATTTCGGAAGTGGGCGCGCTGCTGTTACGGATGAAGCTTAGGATAAAACCTATGGCTTTGCGGATGTCCTCAAAGGGACTGCTCCATAATTGCAAGTCCTGGTTACGCTCGGAATCCTCTTGCTCTAGCCAGTAGTGGTATTCTGGCAGGTCAAACGAGCAGGTGCCTCCGGGTATGGAGCTGCGTTGCGCGATGCTTTGGAATAAATCGCTTTCCATGACGTTGATTCCGACTTTTCCGGTCATGGCATAGAGCTTTTTACTAATGATCCCTAAATCTTCCAGGATAGCCTGGAGTTTTTTTGAATCCACCCCGTCGCTATCGGAAACTTTGTGCAAGGTCTTAGTGCTGCGATCCAATTCTTTAAGGATTTCAGATTTAAGGTCATTGCGCCTAAAAATAGACATGATGTCCAATAAGACGATAATGGCCGCCCGTTTGTCGATCGCCGTGTTGCCTTGGGAAAAGTGGCTGAACTGTTGAAATAGATGCTCCAGCCTGATGAAAACCCTGATGCGCTCATTAAGCGGAAATTCATAGGTTATGACGTTGGTCACAGAAAAATTAACCCTTATTGGTGCTTGATGTTAATGAAAGATAAAAATTGTGCAATTTTTTGACTTGATGTGCAAGCCTATCGCAGCCATTCGAATTGTCAATTAAATCGTTAGCGACCTTTAACCTAACTTCGCGGGGAGCTTGACTGGCAATAATGGCCTTGATTTGGGTTAGGGGTAAATGGTCGCGTTTAAGTGCCCGCTCAATCTGGATTTCAATGGGGCAGTCAACAACCAGCACGCGGTCAACCCAATGCTCCATGCCGGTCTCTATTAACAACGGCACGCAGATAATGGCATAGTGGCCATTCAGTTGGGCCAATTTCGTGGCGATGGTTTGATAGACCAGAGGATGTAATAGGGCTTCTAATTTTTTTTTGGCGTCCGCATCAGAAAAGATTTTGTCCTTTAATTTGGAGCGATTGAGGTGGCCTTCCGCAGTCAACACTTCAGAGCCGAATTCCCGTTCAATTAGGG
>DBNZ01000106.1:1790-5741 GCA_002299495.1 Methylococcaceae bacterium UBA659 | reverse complement strand
TATCAGGTATTTCTGTAGTAGGCGGCGGCGGCAATATAAGCAGCAGTCAAGCAACGTCTGCGGCTTGCGGTGCAAGCATTTCATATACTTATAGTCAAGTACCAGAGCCTGCCAGCATCAGTTTGATAGGCTTAGGTCTTGCAGGTATTTCATTTTTACGCCGTCGCAAAGCAGCATGACGTTGTCATTGCTCTGCTAACTCATTAGTTAGTTAATAGCAAATCCGATTAAAAACCCCCGCTGAGCACTGCTCGGCGGGGGTTTTTTATGCCCGTTATTTTTTTTATTGAACCGTAAGCGCTCATTTAACTACGTCTGTTATCGATAGCAGAAACAGTCGAAGAGGGTGTCCACCTTCAACTAAGTGAACACCTGCATGTTAGAGACAAAGAGAGCGTTATCCAGGCTGTTAGTCATAGCTCACCGCTGTGATGGCGGGTGTCGTTATGATCCGATTGCTAAACAAGAGCTGGTTCAAAGTGTTTGCAGCCGGGTGTGTCGATTGCGCGGAAAGTGCTGGATCATGGCATCAATGCTAACCTGCTGCGAAAGTGGAACAACCACGATCAGACTGCTGCGCGTGACACCCCAGCCGTTGAGGTAGTGCCGACACTATCGGCTTTTGTGCCGGTGCTTACGCCGGTTATTAAATCTCCGGCGGTGGTGGCTTGGAATCTCGTGACGACACTACCTAGCCAGGAATTGTTTTTACCTGCTCGTTTTCTACAGTCACCACGCCGCTCGTCAAACCATAAAAAATCCCGTGCTCGACCACGCCCGGGGTGCTGTCCAGCAACCGGTTTAAGGTTTTACCGTCTATTCCGGTATCGAATGCCGTATCCAGCACCAAGCTGCCGTGCGCGGTGACGGCGATGCCGTCGGTGGCCGGGTTTTTCCGCAACTCGCAGGTCCCGCCTAAAGCTTCCAGGCTGGCTTTGACCAATTGCCAGGCAAACGGCATGACCTCCACCGGGATGGGGTAGCGTTCGCCAATGCGCTTGACAAACTTGCTTGGGTCGGCCAGCACCAAAAATTGTTGGCTGGCCTTGGCCAGTAGTTTTTCCCTGACCAAATCGGCGCCACGGCCTTTTAACAAGGTTAAATCGGGCGCCACTTCATCGGCGCCGTCCACGTACCAGTCCAGCCGCGTGACCTGCTCTATGGCCAATAACGGCAACCCGCATTGTTTGGCCTTGATGCCGCTGGCCACCGAGCTGGCGACGGCTTGGATGGGTAAGCCTTCTTCCAGGACACGTTTGGCTAGGGCTTCGATGAACAGGTTGGCGGTGGAGCCTGTGCCCAAACCCACTAGGTCGCCAACATGGATCAGTTTGGCGGCGTGTTCGGCGATCCGTTGTTTTTCGTTCATGATATCCACTCGATAGTTTGTTAGGTTGGGTTTAAGAGGCAAATTTAGCTCAAGAAAAATTCTTCCCAATCTATGTCCACCAAGGATTTTTCAATTTCGTCAAGGGTATTGCTATTGAAGGATTTTACAGGGGCCACATTTTTTTTTCCGGCCGCCGCCTCTGGTATGGCTTCAGTTGAGGCTTGGCGCAACAATGGAATGGCTAGGTCGATGATCAGTTTTTCGTCTATGTCACGGATAGAAAAGTCGTTTTTATCCAGCTTGTAGGGGTCGACCCGGGATGGCGATTTGATGGTTTTGTTAATGTCGGTTTCATAGACTCGGTTCACCGGGGTCGGCCCAAAAATAGTGATCGAGGGGCGGCTTAGTCCCCACGCCATATGGGTGGGGCCGGTGTCGTTGCCGATCACTAAATCGGCGCGGGCGATTAATGCCTTCAAGCCGTTGAGGTCGAGCTTAGGTACGATTTGGATCCATTCGGATTGTTCGCACATCCATTCGGCCTGGCGGCGTTCTTTTTCGTTGCCCCAAATGACTAGGCAATTTTGCTTGAGGGCTTTAGCGACCCTGACCAGTTTTTCAGGGGGGTAGATCCGGCTTTCCCAGGTGGAGCCAATGACGAAGATGATGTTTTTGGCGTTTTTTAGGAAATAAAAAGAGATGCGCGGGTCGGCGTCTCGATAAAACAGAAAGGGTTTTTTATTTAGGATTTCCTCGCGGGTTATGCTGATTCCTAACGGTTGGGTCAGCACCGTGGTGTTGCGGTCTATGGTGTTGGCGTGGTAGGGATAAGCGACTTTGACATGGTAAAACCAAGAGGCGATTTTTTCGCGGGCGGAATCGGCGTCAAAACCGGACACCCGTTTACCTAACAAGCGGGCGGTGAGGGAGGATTTCAACAAGCCTTGGGCGTCAATGACCAGGTCGTAATGCTTGCTGGCATAGCGCCTTAACCGTCTAATTTCCCTGAATATCCCGGTCTTGCGCTCTTTAAGGGCCCTTAAGTTCACGGTCAGGACATTGTTAATGTCGGGCTGGTAATTCAGTAATTCGGCGAATGCTCTTTCCACCACCCAGTCGATTTCAGCATAAGGCATACGGGCTTTGATGAACTGCAAGGCGACTAGGGCGTGGATGATGTCACCTAGTGAGGACAATTTGACGATGGCTATTTTCATAGGGGTAAGAATTCCAGCACGTGATCAGGCGTAATGCCTTGCAAACAATCGGTATGGCCTAAAGGGCAAGTACGCTTGAAGCAAGGCGAGCACGCTAAGTTTAGGCGAATGATTTGGGCTTTGCCACTGAGTGGCGGGGTAAAACCAGGGTCTGATGAACCATACAAAGCCACTAAGTGTTGGTCCAGCGCGGCGGCGACATGCATTAATCCGGAGTCGTTGCTGACCACGGCATGGCAGAGCGATAGCAAGTCGATGGCCTCGGCTAAGGTGGTTTGGCCGCAAAAGTTTTGGCATCCGTCTGTTGCTTGATTGATGTCATCGGCGATGGCCCGGTCTTTAGCGGAGCCAAACAGCCAGACTTGCCAACCATCGCGGATTTTGCGCTGGGCAAGCGCTGCAAAATGGCCGGCGGGCCAACGCTTGGCTGCGCCGTATTCGGCGCCCGGACACAAGGCAAGAATTTTTTGTTGGCTGTTAACAACAGCGGCCAAGTCGAATTTGCCGATAACCTGTCGTCTTTGGCTGGGGTTTATCCTTAATTGCGGGATAGGGCGAGCCGGCTCCGGCAGGGTGGGTTTTGCCTGCGCTAAGGCGACAAACCGCTGCACCGTCATGGTCAATTTTGTTTTGTCCAGCTTGCGGGCGTCATTCAACAGGACCCACCGGCTCTCGCCGATATAACCCGTCCGCAACGGGATCCGGGCAAAATAAGGGACTAGGGCGGATTTCCACGAGTTCGGCAACACAATGGCCTTAGCATAGGCTTTTTTTTGCAGGGATTTCCCTAAATCGATGCGTTGGCGTAAGCCAAATTGGCCGTGGCCTAAGGGCATGATGATAGGCTCATTGACTTCCGGCATCCTTTCCAAAAGCCCCCTTGTCCAAGCCGGGGCGATGACGTCGATCAAGGTGTCAGGGGCGTTTTCCATCAGCGTTTTGAACAGGCTTTGCGCCATCACCATGTCGCCTACCCAAGACGGGCCAACTATAAGGATTTTTTTTGGTGTCATGATTTTTATAGCATGCCCCTTATAGCTCCAAAAATTACAACAGCTTGACCAAAGCCGCCACAATCCCGATGGCACCCGCCATTAACCCGTCTAATCTGATGGTCATGGGTGGCGCAAGCAGCGGCGGGCGGTTTTCAAGGCGCTCTTCCAGTTGCCGTAAATCGGCTTTGGGGCGCAGTTCCAGCCTTTTCACAGCTGTCGGTGTTCGTCAAGATTGGCCGCAAATACTTCTGCTTTATGCCACATAAGTCAACCAGCCTTCATGCTTGGGGCTGCGGCCATAAACCGCGTCAAAGTACATGGACTGCAATTTTTCGGTGATTGGGCCGCGGCTGCCCGAACCGATGCTGCGGTTATCCAGCTCACGGATGGGCGTGACCTCGGCCGCCGA
>DBNZ01000106.1:0-1412 GCA_002299495.1 Methylococcaceae bacterium UBA659 | reverse complement strand
TTTTCGACCAATTCATAGCCTTGTTCCCGGGCCAGCGTGATGACGCTGTCGCGGGTGATGCCTTCTAAGGCGGACGTGGTTTCCGGGGTGTAGATTTTGCCGTTACGGACGATGAACAAGTTTTCCGCGCTGCCTTCGGCGGCGAAGCCTTCATGATCTAGCATTAAGGCTTCGTCATAACCGGTGGCCAAGGCTTCCTGCAGGGCCAGGATGGAGTTGATGTAATTGCCATTGGCCTTAGCTTTGCATAGGGTGCTGTTGTGGTGGTTGCGGACATAAGACGAAGTGCGGATGCGGATGCCTTTGTCAATGCTCTCGGCGCCCAGGTAGGCGCCCCAAGGCCAGGCCGCCACGATGACATGGACTTTCAGGTTGTCGGCGCGCAGACCCATGCCTTCGGAGCCATAGAAACACATGGTGCGGATATAGGCGCTGTCCAGCTTATTCTTGACCAACGCCTGGCACTGCGCCCGGTTGATGTCGTCTTTGTTAAACGGCATCGGCATATTCATGATATGCGCGGAACGGAACAGGCGGTCGGTGTGTTCCTGCATCCTGAAAATCGCGGTACCTTGGCTGGCATGGTAAGCCCGGATGCCTTCAAACACCCCCAAACCGTAATGCAGGGTGTGCGTCAACACGTGGACTTTTGCTTCCCGCCACTCAAGCCATTGGCCATCCTGCCAAATAAAGCCGTCTCTGTCGTCCATCGCCATTGTTTATTCTCCACTTACAGTAATGATTGATTGTAAATGGTCAAGTTTACTACAAAGTCAATACCAGCCATACCGCCTTCGGTACAGAAATCGGGCTGGGGTCATACCTTCTTTCCGCCGGACCGGAGGCTGTTTAGTTGGCTATGGAGATTAGCCCTGTTTAAAGAAAGCGGGTTCTAAACTATTTTTTGCAGTCAATGATCAACGATTTGATTTTGTGATGAAAATTGAAATCGCTTAAATCATGGATCATGGAATTGGCATCGAAAATCAGTTCCGAATCTTCCAGGGCGTCTTTTTCGGTCAAACCCAGCGATTTTAATAAATCAGGGTATTTGCCCATTTCTTTTTTGGTTAGCTTGAAATCAGGGTTTTCAAAAACCGTCACTGTTGCTTTTGGGCCGACTTTAAGGCTATCGATGCGTGCTTCCCAGTTTTCACCTTGGACATCTCGCAAATTTTCCATTTTCACCGGGCCGTCCAGCCGCAAATGAGCGCCGGAATATTGGCTTTCTTGGAAAAACTCCACCCAGCAATCCTGGTCTTTAGCATGGGTTGCGGTTACTGCGGAAAATAAAAAAGCCACGGAGGCCAGGGTTGTTTTAAGGCTGAGTATGATGCGTTGAATGTTGTTCATTGCTGTTCTACATCAGGGTGTTTGAGGGGAATCGCAGGGTCAATGACGAATTTTCTGTC
>DBNZ01000082.1:13223-20637 GCA_002299495.1 Methylococcaceae bacterium UBA659 | reverse complement strand
AAACTCTTAAAAAATCAAACCTGTCTTGCCTGAGCAACCGGAAACTCCAAATGAGCGATCTTTTAAAACATTTCCAAGACACATCCTCTCTATACGGGGGAAACGCCACCTTTATCGAAAGCCTGTATGAACGGTTTCTTGAGGACCCTGAATCCGTTGCAGACAGCTGGCAAGATTATTTCAAAGCCTTAAAATTGACCAGAGCCTTCGACACCCCCCATAGCCCGATAGTCTCCCGTTTTAGAGAGTTGGCAGGCCAATCCCGGGGACGCTTGGCGCAATTGCAAGGCTTCACAGAAGAAAGCGTAAAAAAACAATCTGCCGTAGCCCGGCTCATCAACCATTACCGCGTCCGTGGCCATCAGATCGCCAACAACAACCCGCTGGGAAACACCTTCCCGCCCCTGTTGGACATGGACCCTTCCTACTACGGTTTGTCAGAGCCAGACATGGACACCTTGTTCGACACCAGTGCTTTATACGGGGCCAACCGGATGCGGCTCAGGGATATAATCGCCAACTTAAAAACCATTTATTGCGGCAGTATCGGCTCTGAATTCATGCACATAGACGATACCCCAACCCGGCGTTGGTTAATCAACCGCTTGGAAAACCCCAAGGCCAGGCTTAACTTAAGCTCCGGGCAAAAACGATGGTTATTGAAATTACTGACCGCGGCCGAAGGGCTAGAATTTTATTTACAAAACCGGTTTGTCGGCCAAAAACGTTTTTCTTTGGAGGGCGGCGAGTCACTGATTCCAATCCTGGATGAATTGATCCAGCGGGCCGGTGCCAAGGGGGTCAAGGAGATCGTTATTGGCATGGCCCATCGCGGACGCCTGAGTGTGTTGGTCAATATCCTGGGGAAAAGCCCTGCCAGTTTATTTGAAGAATTTTCAGGCAATTACACCTTATCGCCCGGCATGCGTTCAGGTGATGTCAAATACCACATGGGTTTTTCATCCAACTTGGACACCCCCGGCGGCCCGGTTCACCTGGCTTTAGCGTTTAACCCCTCCCATCTTGAAATCATCAACCCAGTAGTTGAAGGCTCGGTTAGGGCCCGCCAAGACCGGGCGGAAAAAGATGCCAAAAACATTGTCATTCCGGTGCTAATCCACGGTGATGCGGCTTTTTCCGGGCAAGGCATTGTCATGGAAACGCTCAACATGTCCCAAACCCGGGCGTTTTCAACCGGCGGCACGCTGCATATTGTCATTAACAACCAAATCGGCTTCACCACCAGCAATCCCAAAGATGCCCGCTCAACCACTTATTGCACCGATGTTGCCCGGATGGTCCAGGCGCCCGTTTTTCATGTCAACGGCGATGATCCCGAGGCGGTTTTGTTTGTCACCCAACTAGCGGTCGATTACCGGATGACCTTCAACAAGGACGTGGTGATTGACTTGGTCTGTTATCGCCGTTTGGGCCACAATGAAGCCGACGAACCCGCCGCCACCCAGCCGGCCATGTATAAAATAATCCGCAGCCGCAAAACCACCCGAAAACTCTATGCGGAAAAATTGGTTGCCGAGGGCGTGTTAACCTCGGCCGAATGCACTGCCCTGCAGCAAGGATACCAAGACCAATTGGAACGCGGTGAAATTGTCTCAAGACCGGTTCTAGCGGAAGAAAGTTATTCGTACAACACCCAATGGAACCAGTTTCTCCACAAGCAATGGGACATACCCTACGCTTCGGCGGTGCCCATAGACCGCATCCGTTTTTGTAACGACCGGATGCTACGCCTCCCGACTGGATTTGAACTCCATCCCAGAGTCGCTAAGGTCATGGACAACCGGCGAAAAATGGCGGCGGGGGCGTTGCCTTTAGACTGGGGCTTCGCCGAAAACATGGCCTATGCGACGCTGTTGATGGAAAAACACCCTATTCGCCTGACCGGCCAAGACGTAGGGCGCGGGACCTTTGTCCACCGCCACGCCGTACTGCATAACCAAATCAGCAATAAGACCTATACTCCGTTGAAATACCTGGACAAAGACCAAGGCCGGGTGGAAGTGTTCGATTCCCTGTTGTCCGAAGCCGGGGTATTGGGATTTGAGTATGGCTACAGCACGACCACGCCGAACACCTTAGTCATCTGGGAGGCGCAATTTGGCGATTTCGCAAATGGCGCCCAAGTGTTGATTGACCAATTTATTAGCTCAGGTGAAACTAAATGGGGTCGACTGTGCGGTTTGGTGATGCTGTTACCGCATGGCTTTGAAGGCCAGGGTCCTGAGCATTCCTCGGCCCGGCTCGAGCGCTACCTGCAATTATGCGCCGAGCACAACATGCAGGTTTGTTATCCCACTACGCCGGCGCAAATTTTCCATTTGTTACGCAGGCAATTGATCCGGCCTTATCGAAAACCCTTGATCGTTATGAGTCCAAAAAGCTTATTACGGCACAAGTTGGCCGTCTCCACCCTAGAGGATCTCAGCGACGGGAAATTCCAATTGATTATTGGTGAAATCGACGCGCTCGACCCGAAAAAAGTGACCCGCCTCGTCTGTTGTGCCGGCAAGGTTTATTACGATTTATTGGAAAAACGGCGCGAGGACGGACTCCAGCATGTGGCGATCACCCGGATTGAGCAGCTGTATCCGTTTCCTCTGGCCGCATTCAAAGCCGAAACCAGAAAATATCCGGTGCTCCAGGATTTCGTGTGGTGCCAGGAGGAACCTAAAAACCAAGGGGCTTGGTACAATTCCAGCCACCATTTCATAGACAACTTAGCGCCCAACGTAAACGTTAGTTATGCCGGCCGGGAACCTTCGGCGTCCCCCGCAGTCGGGGATTTCCACACCCATATCGAACAACAAAAAGCCGTCGTGCAAGCCGCCCTTTATGGCGCATCTTCAGGAAAACAACCATGAGCATTGAAGTCAAAGCCCCTCCCTTACCCGAATCTGTCGCAGATGCCACCTTGATCAGTTGGCATAAACAGGCCGGTGACCGTATCAACAAAAATGACAATTTGGTGGACCTTGAAACAGACAAAGTCGTTTTGGAAGTCCCTGCGCCATCATCGGGTGTTTTGGCGCAAATCCTAAAACCCAATGGCTCCATCGTCACCGGCGGGGACATTCTCGCCCTACTGGAAACAGGGTCGGCCGATGTACCACCGACCGCCACAGCCACGCCGGCCAGCGCCGAAGCCACGCAGAAAACAGGAGAGGCGCCCTTAAGCCCCTCCGTAAGACGCTTAGTCAATGAAAATGCTTTAAATCCGGCTGAAATAACGGGTACGGGTAAGAGTGGCCGTTTGACCAAAACCGATATTTTGGCGCACATCAGCACACACAGCCCGGCCGCCCCGCCGGCACAACCGCCCGCCCGTTTAGTTGAAGTTCAGCCCGCGCCCCGTCCAGCATCTTTTGCCGAAACAGCCACG
Source organism: Methylococcaceae bacterium UBA659 (assembly GCA_002299495.1). Classification (GTDB taxonomy): domain Bacteria; phylum Pseudomonadota; class Gammaproteobacteria; order Methylococcales; family Methylomonadaceae; genus Methylovulum. The sequence continues at coordinate 17,237 of DBNZ01000082.1, read as the reverse complement.
CCGGACAGCTCCAACTTGCGCCCCGAACAACGTGTGCCGATGACCCGGCTACGGGCAAAAATTGCCGAACGGTTATTGCAAGCCCAGCAAAATGCGGCCATGCTGACCACTTTCAACGAAGTGGACATGCACAATGTCATGGACTTACGCAACCAATACAAAACCCGTTTTGAACAAAAACACGCCGTGAAATTGGGCTTCATGTCGTTTTTCGTCAAGGCTTCGATCGAAGCCTTAAAAAAATTCCCGGCCATCAACGCTTCCATCGACGGCAACGACATTATCTATCATGGCTATTACGACATGGGCATCGCCATCAGCACCCCGCGCGGGCTGATCGTGCCGGTCATCAAAGACGCCGACCAGCTGGATTTTGCTGGCATCGAGAAAAGCATTATCGACTACGGGGAAAAAGCCCGGGCCGGCACCTTAAGCTACGACGACCTAAAAGGCGGCACTTTTACCATCACCAATGGCGGCGTGTTTGGCTCCATGTTATCGACACCCATCCTCAATCCGCCACAATGCGCCATTTTAGGCATGCACGCGATCAAGGAACGTCCGGTGGTGGAAAACGGCCAGCTCGTCATCAGGCCGGTCATGTACCTGGCCTTGTCCTATGACCACCGCCTAGTCGACGGCCGCGAAGCCGTGCAATTTTTAGTCACCATCAAAGAATGCTTGGAATCACCCGCCCATTTACTGCTTAATATCTAGCCATGACCACAAAAAAAACCAGCCAATATGACGTCATCGTCGTCGGAGCCGGCCCCGCTGGCTATTCGTGTGCTATCCGTGCCGCGCAACTCGGCTTGAAAACGGCGTGCATAGACAGTTGGCGTGGTCAAGACGGCCTTCACGCCTTAGGTGGGGCCCATGTGAATGCGGGTTGCGTGGCTTCCATCACCCTGTTGGAATCGGCAAAAACCTTCCATCAACTCCGGCACGGCATCGCCCGGCATGGCATCGCCGCTGACAATATCCGCATCGACATTGGCCAAATGGTCGCCCATAAAAACGCCATTATCAACAAATTAAGCAACACCATCGGCAAACTTTTCAAGCACCATAAGATCGACCAGTTTCAAGCCCGCGCCAAGTTGCTTAACCACAAACAAATCGCCTTGACCGGCCTTGCCGAGGCAAAACCGACCCCGGCCACTCTAACGGCCACGCATATCGTCCTGGCCACCGGCTCCTCACCACTGACGCTTCCCCAAGTCAAAATTGACCATGACGGTATCATTGATTCGTTTACCGCGCTAAATTTGACCGAAACACCCAAAAAACTGGCCATCATTGGCGCCGGCGTGGTTGGATTGGAGCTGGCCAGCATTTGGCACAGGTTAGGTTCCGACACGGTTTTATTGGATGCACAAGAAGAATTTCTGCCCCTGACCGACCAACAAATTTCCCGGGAGGGCTTCCGTATCTTTCAGCAACAAGGCCTGGACATGCGCTTAGGGGCGCGGGTCATCTCCGCCAAAAAGAGTGGCAATAAAGTCATCATCGAATACAAAGACCAAGAAGGCACCCAAACCCTTCGCGCCGACCAGCTCATCGTCGCCTCAGGGCGCAAACCTAACACCGAAAATCTCGCCGACCCGGAGGCCAATTTACTCCTAGATGAAAACGGCTATGTCCATGTCGATGAAAAATGCCGGACTAACCTACCTGGAGTCTACGCCATCGGTGACTTGACCCTGCTTGGTCCCATGCTGGCCCACAAAGGCATTGAGGAAGGCCAATTTGTGGCCGAGCAAATTGCCGGTCTGCATGGCGAGCTCAACTACCGCACCATGCCCAGCGTCATCCATACCGACCCGGAAATTGCCTGGGTAGGCTCAAACGAGCAAACCTTAAGGGCCATGGGCACCCCGATAAAGATGGGCGTATCCCCCTTCAACGCCATACCTAGGGCACAAGCGACAGGCAAAACCGAAGGCATGGTGAAAATTATCACCCATGCCGAAAACGACAGCATCCTAGGTGTGCATATTATCGGGGCGGGTGCGTCGGAAATGATCGCCGAAGCGGTATTGGCCATGGAATTTTCGGCCAGCAGTGAAGACCTTGCCAAAACCACCCATATTTATCCCACTTTGTCTGAAGCCCTACACGAGGCGGCGCTTGGGTTAAAAAAGGGCACCCTTTACCTGCCTTAACCGCCTGCTACGAATGCCACGGACTAGACGCAATATCCATTCGCTGAAACGAATCTTCGCCCTTTGCCAACTACTCTGGCGGAATCCTTCCCTGTTCTGGGGGGCGTTTGCGCTGACCGGTGGCTGGTATGCTTATGAAGTAACCATCGCCCGTCCACCCATGGTTTTCCAAGGCGTACCCGAAACCCAAAATTGGCGGGATGTTAGCCATTGGTTTAGGGTCTTGCGTAATGAAGGCTTTATCCTGGGGTATTCCGACTTACGGGGCAATCCCCTTTGGGTCATGTATAAACTGAAACCCATCCAGGACAATGCGCCCAACTTAAAACGCTTAAACTATTTCAGCCCCGACTGGCGGGCATTGCCGCTCATCAACCACGACAGCTATAGCGGCAGCGGCTATGACCGCGGCCACATGGCGCCGAACTACGCCATGAGCCGTTTATACGGCGCAACGGCGCAAGCCGACAGTTTTCTGATGACCAACATTACACCGCAAAAAGCCAACCTCAACCAGAAATTATGGCAACGCCTAGAAGCCCTTGAAGTCGATCGGTTTACCCGCCACTTTGGGGAAATATGGGTGCTTACAGGTCCGGTCTTTGACCACCGCATCGAACGGCTTAAATCATCTTGGGCGGTGGAAGTGCCGGACGCTTTTTACAAAATCTATGTCGCCCAAGCCGGGCCGGAAAGACTCACCGCGCTGGCTTTTTTGGTGCCACAGTCCGTCAACGGCAAAGAGCCTTTAGAGCAATACCTGACCGATATCGACACGATAGAGGCAAAAACCGGGCTGGATTTTTTTCCCAAACTGGATGACAAGATTGAGAAGGACTTGGAAGCGGCCAAAGACAGCGGGACTTGGCGCTTACAAGAAGCAGCCCGTTAACCGCAGCGGCATCGCTCCCTAGCCATCCGCCTCGTTGTCAAAACTATAATCCTCCAAAATCATTTTCCAAGCTTGCTCCGCCGTTTCGGCGTAACGCACCAGGCTGCGGTCGCTGGCGGAAATCACCCCTTCCATAACCAGGGCGTCAAAATTGATGATTTTGTCCCAATACGATTTACCAAACAAAATCACCGGGATACGGCGTATTTTTTGAGTCTGTATTAACGTCAAGGCCTCGAACAATTCATCTAACGTGCCATACCCTCCCGGAAAAATCACTAACGCGATGGCGCGCATCAAAAAATGCATTTTCCTGATGGCAAAATAATGGAATTGAAAACACAACTCGGGGGAAACGTACCGGTTCGGACCCTGTTCACTGGGCAATACGATATTTAACCCCATGCTTTTCCCACCCGCATCCGCAGCGCCCCGGTTAGCCGCTTCCATGATCCCAGGGCCGCCTCCGGTCACCACTAACAAGCGTTGTTGGAAACGTTTAGCGTCTTCGGTGATCAGCGAGCCTAATTGCCGGGCTTCCTGATAGTATTTGCTTTTCTCATGCATCCGGCGGGCCTTCGCTAAGGCCGCTTGCAATAGGGCATCATCGGGATTAAGGGCCAAATTTTGCTCGGCGCACCGCAATTCATGCTCCGCCCTGCTGGGTTCATGGATCCTGGCGCTACCAAAAATCACGACAGTAGCCTGAACATTGTGTTCCATTTGGGCGATTTCTGGCTTCAATAATTCCAACTGTAGCCGCACTGGTCGCAGCTCATCGCGCATTATGAAGTCGAGATCATCATAGGCTAAGCGATAGGAAGGCGAATGGCTCTGAGGGCAGCCATCATCATAGTAGACATTACAGGCATCTTGCTTAGCGCTAGGAAACAAGCTTTCACAAGGGATTTTGGTTGTTTTTGTCATAGGTGTCTCTTTAAGGGCGGTGGCCAAACG
>DBNZ01000082.1:9898-12886 GCA_002299495.1 Methylococcaceae bacterium UBA659 | reverse complement strand
CCAAACGCTTGATGATGATGATGATGATGTTGTTGTTGTTGTTGGCATCATTCCGGCAAGGATTCACATCATGTTATCCTGCCGAACGCCAATCTGTTCCAGACAGATTGGTGCCGGAATCCATTTGACAGAGATGTTATCCGATTTTTGATCACTTATAACTTAGCCACTACTCTTTTACCCGATGCGGTAGCATGGCTTTTTTATAGGCCTATGAAATTCTGAAAATTATAACCGGTTCTAATTTTTGTGATGGGTGGCCGGGAAAACCGCAGGCGCATGTTAGCATTTGCCAAAATTTATATTCCCGCAACCCTATCCGTTGGCTTTACACCTAATATCACTAAGATTAAACACTTATTAGGGGCCCGTAGCTCAAGATGGCTACCCTTGCCGTGGGTAGGTCAACATTTATTAATAGAGAATGGTATATGCAGTCCAATAAAAAAATTACGCAAGCGACCAAAATTATCTTAAAGCATTGCCCCGGCGCCGTATCCCTTAGTCGCACCCCCTCTTTTCCACGGGAAAAACAACCTTTGCATGGTCTTGCTTCGCTGTTATTTTTTTGCCTGGCCTGGTCTTGGCTAACGGTTTCCGCTGCAGAAACCGCCCTGCCCCTGCCTATCGAAACCAACAGAATCAAACAAATTATCGCGGCCAAACAACACCCCTTCCTGGTTTCCGCTGATTTCACCAACCGTAGCGAAGATTTGGATAGCCTATACCGTTTGGCCGATTATCAATTGATATGGTTAGGAAATGACCAATCAGAAAAAAATATTTCTGATTTACTTAACCTGTTGTCTAACGCCCCGACCCAGGGTTTAAACCCTGACCACTATGATGTCGGGCTGTTACGGGATAAATTACCCCAGGCTTTATTGCAAGCCAATGACCCCGCCAATGAATGGGCCGGTGCGTATGACAGCGCCCTCAGCCTGTCGCTGCTCAGACTCTTACATGACATCCAGTATGGCCGGGTCAATCCGCAGGGCATGACTTACAAGCTCAAGCCGCGGGAAAAAAAGCCAGTGGAATTGCCCTTGTTAATCAAAGGACACCTAGCCCAGGGCAATATCCTTGAACTGCCAGAAGCGGTTGAACCTAAGCCCGGACAATACCGGCAACTCAAATCCGCATTGGCCGCTTACCGGGAAATGGCCAAGACCGCCAAACCCTTGCACTTGGTTATCAGCCAATCGCCCAAGCCTGGCGATCATTTCATCCAAGCCGAGGAACTAAGGCAATTTCTCATCAAAACCAGGAACCTGGCAGAAACGGCTGACGCCAATACCGTACCCATAAATCGTTATACAAATGATTTACGGGTCGCTGTCAAAAATTTCCAACGCCGTCATGGCTTAGCGGCGGATGGGGTGATAGGCCCGGCCACATTGGCGGAATTGAACACGCCGCTAAGCCAAGGTATCACCAAAATAGAATTGGCGCTGGAAAGACTGCGTTGGTTACCCGAATTTAGTAGCGGACCGGCTATTATCGTCAACATTCCCGCCTTTCAATTATGGGCATTTGATAATATCAATGCGTCCGAGCCGAACAGCACCACCATGAAAGTAGTGGTCGGCCAAGCCATAAAAACCCAAACGCCGGTGTTGATGGCTGAAATGCGCCACATAGATTTCATGCCCTACTGGAATGTACCCTACAGCATTACCAAAAATGAAATCATCCCAAAGCTACTGCAAAACCCAGACTATTTAGCCCATCAAGACATGGAAGCGGTGATTGGCTCAAAGCCCGTAGGTTTATCAGCGGAAACCTTAAGCCTATTAAGGCAAGGCAAAGCAAGGATACGGCAACGGCCTGGCAAGAAAAATGCGTTGGGAAAGGTAAAATTTTTATTTCCGAATGACGATAACGTTTACCTGCATGACACCCCCGCCAATGCGTTGTTCAACAGGTCGCGAAGGGATTTTAGCCACGGTTGTGTAAGAGTGGAGAAACCCGAAAAACTGGCGGAGTTCGCCCTAAGACACCAAGGCGACTGGGATGCAGGAACCATACAATCGGCGATGAATTCTGGAAAAAACAAACGGGTGACCTTGAACCAACCGATCCAGGTGATGTTTTTCTATGTCACCGCATTCATAAACCAAGATAACGAATTAATATTTTATCCGGATATTTACGGACACGACGTTACCTTACAGGAAGCGCTGAGGACGCACGTTGACGTTCCGGATGACCGCTTGTTTGCCAGCCCGAAACCGCCACCCGTGGTTTCCCAGGTTGAAGAAACCGACCACACCGACCTGAAATACTGACAGGTCACCAAGTCCTAAAATCACCGGTATCCAAGTGGATAAAGTTGGACCTAGGGTAATAGCCGACTCCGCCTCTGCCAAGGGCGATAGCGGCATTCCTGATGTGCCTGACGTCCACGCCACTGATACGGATATCGATCGCCCTGCCCTCCATATGCATACTGTGCTTGGCAACGCCACGACGTCTCCTGCGTAGGCTGGCATTCGTCCGCGGCGAGCGATAACCGGAAAGGATTTTTATGGGTTTGGCTACGGCCAAACGTCCTTTTAAGTCATGCAATATATCCAACAGCGAGGGATCCATCGGGTGGACATCACCGGTACGATAATCCCTAAAAAAATGATTTACTTCAACCAACGCATCTTGAAAATAACGCCCCCGTTCAAAATAAGTCAAATTAAGCTTCTCTCCGGTATGGATGTTTTCTAACGACAAGGCCTTATGGCCGGTTCCGCCATAAACATGCCTAACCGCCGCTGGCACTATTCCAGGCGACGCAATGGCCATTAAGGCCCCACAGGCCAATTGCGACAGAAAACGTCTTCTGGACGTTAACGATTCAGGGGCATTGTTTTCTAAAGCAGAGGGGGTTTCCGGCCTATTCATAATTTCGCCACAAAAAAACGATTTCGCCCATTTTGGAAGCCTTGCCTTAACAGAACCTTAAATAAACTCTGAACAAATCCTCTTATATGTTAT
>DBNZ01000082.1:3652-9512 GCA_002299495.1 Methylococcaceae bacterium UBA659 | reverse complement strand
ACTAGGGGTCGAGCTTGCGGTGGGAGGGATATCGCCTTTTTATACACGCAGATCACTTGGCCATTAGCCGTTAAATGCTAAACATGTTATGGCACCGGATAGCCATGACCTAAAGACTTGGCAAAGTAAAAATCGCATTAGTGATAGCAAAGGATTCATGCCAAAATGCGAACATTTTTTCCTTCTGCCCTAAGTTAACATGAGAATTGCTATTTTATCGCGAAACAGCAAGCTTTATTCCACCGCCCGTATCGTAGCGGCGGCGGAATCGCGCGGCCACGAAGTACGGGTGCTCGATGTTTTGCGGTGTTATATGAACATCACCTCGCATAACCCATCCATTCATTACCGCAGTGAAGAGTTAACGCACTTTGATGCCGTCATACCCCGGATCGGCAATTCGGTGACATTTTATGGCACCGCAGTCTTGCGGCAATTTGAAATGATGAACGTGTTCCCTTTGAACGAATCCGTCGCCATCTCCCGTTCCAGGGATAAACTGCGCTCAACTCAGTTGCTGGCCAGAAAAGGCATCGGTTTGCCGGTGACCGGTTTCGCCAACAATCCGGACGACACCAACGATTTGATCGAGCAAGTCGGCGGCGCGCCGTTGGTGATCAAGCTCCTGCAAGGAACCCAGGGTATTGGGGTGGTTCTGGCCGAAACCCATAATGCGGCGGAAAGCGTCATCCAAGCGTTTATGGGCTTGAAAGTCAATATCATGGTCCAGGAATACATCAAGGAAGCCCAAGGCAGTGACATCCGCTGTTTTGTCATCGGTGACAAGGTGGTGGCCTCAATGAAACGGCAAGCCGCGCCGGGTGAATTCCGTTCCAACCTGCACCGCGGCGGAACCGCCTCGCTAGTCCGGCTGACCCCAGAGGAACGCTCGACAGCGGTGCGCGCCGCTAAGATCATGGGGCTAAACGTCTGCGGCGTCGATATGCTGCGCTCCAATCATGGCCCGGTCATTATGGAAGTCAACTCCTCTCCAGGGTTAAAAGGCATTGAGGAGGCTAGCGGCAAAGACATTGCCGGGCAAGTCATCCAATTCATCGAAAAACGCTTTGAAACCATGGAACACGCCAAAGACAAGACCCATACCCGCACCCGTGGGAAGGGTTGATGAAAACCCTAAGCAGCCGTATGGCAAAACGATTTCCGTTAAAATCAATGCCCTTTGTTTAACGGTCGAGAAATGGCATTTAATAAAAACCGGTTTTAGGCTGCGACTAGAATTCAAGGACGGCGCTAACAGGGGTTTCCCGCCAAAAATCGCCCCACCCTCTGCAAATCTGCCTCCGTATCCACCCCCGCAGCAGGCGGGGCATCGACGATTTGCACATGGACGGCTTCGCCGTGCCATAGTACCCGCAACTGTTCCAAGGCCTCAACGCTTTCCAGCAACGAAGGCGGCCATTGGCAATATCGGTTCAGGAAAGCGACGGTGTAAGCATAAAGGCCAATGTGCCGGTAGTAGGGCTGTTGGCCCGAAGGTTGCCCGCCGCTTAGGGTAAACCCGCCCCGCTCCCAGGGGATCGGCGCCCGGCTGAAATACAGGGCGTAGCTATTTTTATCCAGCACGACCTTCACCACATTAGGATTGAAAATCTCATCCGGGCCAGTGATAGCGGCCGCTAGCGTGGCAATTCCCGCACGTTGCTGGTTGGCCAATGCCATCGCCGCGTCACGCAGGTAGGCAGGGGGGATCAGCGGCTCATCGCCTTGCAAATTGACCACGATGTCGCCCTCGTGCCAACCGCACAGCCCGGCGACTTCGGCAATCCGTTCCGTGCCGCTTTGGTGGTCGGCGCGGGTCATCAACGCATGGCCGCCTAAGGCCTGAACCGCCTCTAAAATCCGTTCATCATCGGTGGCGACCACGATTTGCCCGGCCCCCGATTCCCTGGCCCGGGCCAAGACATGGGCGATCATCGGCTTACCGGCAATCGGCAACAGCGGTTTGCCCGGCAATCGGGTGGAGCCGTAACGGGCCGGGATGACCACCTTGAAGTCGCGTTTCATTTGTACAATTCCTCGGTTTCCTCATCGCTCAAGGCCCTCGCCTCGTCTTCCAGCATAACCGGAATGTGGTCCCGGATCGGGAACGCTAAACGGTCGGCGCGGCAAACCAACTCCTGTTGCTCCTTAAAATAACGCAAAGGGCTTTTGCAAATGGGGCAGGCCAAAATGTCCAGCAAGTCTTTGTCAATCATGATCTTTCCTTTAATAAATTAAGCAGTTGGGTAATCAGTCCGGCAGGGACGGACGCAGTGACGGGTACATACCAATGCTCTGTGCCAACCAAGGCTGGGCATTTAACGGCGTCTTTTTCGGTCATCAACACCGGTTTGCCGTCGCCAAAATCCAGGTCATGGGTCTGATAGCGGTAATGGTCGGGAAAGGGATGGTTTTTGCATTGGAGTCCGGCGGCGGCCAGATGTTTGAAAAACCGGTCAGGGTTGCCTATGCCGGCCACGGCATGGCAATCAAGCCCGACAAACCCGGACAAGGGCTTTTGTGCCTTGGTCCGCACATTAATGGCCACGTCACCCGACAAAGCCATCGCATACCCATCGCCGTCCGCCGCACCCCCGTTGACCACGACAAAATCGACACCCCGCAATCGACCCGTAGGTTCACGCAAAGGCCCTGCGGGCAAGCAAAAACCGTTGCCAAACCGTCTTTCCCCATCGACCACGGCAATTTCCACATCCCGTTGCAAGGCATAATGTTGCAGACCATCGTCGGACAGTATCAAATTACAATCCGTGTTGCCTAGCAACCACGCCGCCGCCGCGACCCGCGCAGGCCCGACCGCCATCGGGCAACCGGTGCGTCGGGCGATCAACACAGCCTCATCGCCAACCGTACCCGCCTGACTATCGGCGTTCACCGGTTGCGGCCAGCTTTTAGCTGTGCCGCCGTAACCGCGGCTGACCACGCCCGGCTTGAAGCCTGCCTTTTTTAAATGTTCGGCCAAACAAACCAACAACGGGGTTTTGCCGGCACCGCCCACCGTGATGTTGCCGATGATGATGACGGGGACGGGGAAGCGATGGCTTTTCAGCGCACCGACCCGGTACAAAAACCGGCGGAACCGGACCATGCCGCCAAACAAAAAAGCCAAGGGCATAAGACAGGTAGCGATGCGGGTGTCCTGGTACCAAACATGGTTTACCCAACGGGTGCAAGCTTTGTTCATGGCCGTTCCGGCGGCTGTTCGGCGGCGAAGCTGACCCGGCTAAACCCCACCGCAGCGGCCGCCTCCAAAGCCGTCATCACCGATTGGTGCGGGGCTTTGCCATCGGCTTGAATGATCAATGGGGTTTGCTCAGGCCGCTCGGATTGCCGGTCTAAGGCGCGTTGCAGCGTGCCTGCCGTACGGTCGAGGACTGCGTGCGGTAGGCCGTCGGTATCTTCCAAAAAGAAGTTGCCGTTGGCGTCAATCACAAGGACTCTCTTGGTATCAACCGCTTCCGGCTCGGCGCCGTTGGCTTGCGGCAGCTTGATCTTGATCGCGGTTTGCTGGTTAAAAGTGCTGCTGACCATGAAAAAAAACAACAGCAACAACACCACATCCACCATGGAAGTCATTGAAATCTCAGGTTCTGGTCTCTTCCTGCGGGAGAACTTCATGGCGAGACCTCGCGGTCACCATGCAAAATATCGATCAGTTTCAAAGCCTCGGCCTCCATGACCACCACATACTCATCGACCAGGCGTTCAAAATAGCGATGAAAAATCAAGCTGGGGATCGCCACCATCAAGCCCGCCGCCGTGGTAATTAAGGCCACGGAAATACCGCCGGCCAACAAAGCAGGTTCTCCCGACGCCGTCCCGACTATTGCAGAAAACGCCTGGATCATCCCGACCACGGTGCCCAACAACCCTAACAACGGGGAAATGACGGCAATCGTCCCTAAGGTGTTTAAAAAGCGCTCCAACTTATGCACCACCTGGCGGCCCGCCTCCTCAATACACTCTTTCATCACGTCACGGCCATGATTGCAATTGGCCAATCCCGCCGCCAACACAAAACCTAGCGACGAACTCAGTTTTAAGCGTTGCAGTTGTGCATCATCCAACCGCTTCTCCCTTGATACCCGCCAAATTTTTGGCACCAAATCCGGCGGCAAAATTTTCTCCCTGCGTAGGCTGTACAGGCGCTCAATAATGATCGCCATCGACACGATGGAGCAAAAAATAATGGGCAACATCAACCAGCCGCCACTTTTTACCATTTCAAACACGTCATTACCCCCGTTATAGCGAAAACTAAAGGCTTAATTTTAGCCGAAAGACTCCGCTTGACGTGTTTTTTCCCTGCCCACCCAGAGGAAGGCCAGCAGCCATGCCAGACCGCAGGCCACCGCGCAAATGCTGTAGATGATAGAATCTCCCAATGCTTCCCAATATTGGCCGGACAACAAGCTACCCAGCATGCCGCCTAATCCCATGCACAAGCTGCCGTACAAAGCCTGGCCTTTGCCTTGGTGTTGCTGGCCAAAATAGTCATGCAATAAATGGATGGCGGCCACGTGTGTGCTACCAAACGTGGCCGCATGCAGCACTTGCGCGGACAACAGCACGGCTATATTGTCAGCCCCCCAAGCAATCATCAGCCACCGGCAGACCGCCAAGAAAATGCTCACCAACAATACGGCCCGTAGGGAAAACCTTGCCAGCAACGGCTTCATGTAAATAAACAAAACGATTTCTGACACCACCCCCAACGCCCAAAGCCCTCCCATAAGCGTTACCGAATAATGATGGTCTTTCAGATAAATAGAATAAAAAGCATAGTACGGGGAATGGGCGGCTTGCAGCAACAAACCCACGACGAAAAACGCCATGACCGTCGGCTGTCTGATAACCTTCCAAATACCCACCGGCACCGCGTCATGATGGCGGGCGGGCGCTTCGGGCACCATCAGGGCAACCAGCCAATTGCCGGCCAAAAAGGCGGTAATGACCATAGGCAACCAAGCAATCGGGTAGTCATCCAACAGCCGACCTACGCCTAACACGGTGACAATGAAACCCATTGAACCCCACAACCTGATGCGGCTGTAACGATGGGATTCGCTGCCTAAATGGAACAAGGTCGCCGCCTCAAACTGGGGCAAAGCCGCATTCCAAAAAAAACTGTACCCCACGGTGATCAACGCAAGCCACAGATAACCCTGAAAAAACAAGAAACCCGTGAACAAAAACGCCGCCATGAATGACGCCCAGCGGATAATGACCAAACTCTTGCCGATACGGTCGGCGATCCAGCCCCATAAATTGGGCGCTACGATCTTAGTGCTGATCAACAATGCCGATAGCTGGCCAATTTCCTCCGCATTGTGGCCCGCATCTTTAAGAAACAGGCCCCAGTAAGGGACAAGGCTACCTAGCGTAGCGAAATAAAAAAAATAAAAGCTGGATAACCGCCAGTAAGGGATGGGCATGATAGTCTGTTAGACAATGGATGTTGGATAAATGGATTGCCGTTCGCGCCCATATTCCAAGTCGGCAAGTTTTCATTACTCTTGGTGCGCGGTTATGGCGTTAAGAAACTCTGGATAAGCCCTTAAGACCAGCCAGGTACGAACGGAATCGGTACGTTACCGCCCGTTTTTAGACCCTTAGGGTGCTAGGCTGGTCGAACCGCTTATGTCCTACGCTGTTTAGGGCATAAGTATCTACACAACTGTAAACCTCGTCATTCCGGCATACCCTGAAGAGGGCGCCATAGCAGCGGCACCCGCGCCGCGATTAGCGATGCCGAACTATTGATCCGGCTCTTTAAAGTTTGCAGCGTTCGTGCTGAAACCGCAGCACATGCGCCTTTCGACAAGCTTAAGGCGAACGG
>DBNZ01000082.1:0-3265 GCA_002299495.1 Methylococcaceae bacterium UBA659 | reverse complement strand
CAACTTGGCATAAGCCAACATCAGCCATTTTTGGCCAACTTGTTGAAAATTGACTTGCACCCGCTCTTGGGCGCCCTGCCCTTCCCGTTGCAGGATAATGCCCTCGCCAAATTTTTCATGCCGAACCCGTTGCCCGAGCTGATATTGCCCAGTAGCAGCAAATCCCCGTTGGCCCATGCTTGGGCTAGACAAAGGCCTGCTGACATCCGCCCTGACCCTGACTTCCTGCAACAACTCAGGGGGGATTTCTTTCAGAAAACGGGATGGCCTTGGATAGGTTTCCCGCCCATACAGGCGCCGAGATTCGCTGTGGCTTAGGCACAGCTTAAGCATGGCGCGGGTGATGCCGACATAACACAACCGCCGCTCTTCTTCCAGACGCCCGGCATCATCCACCGATTGTTGCGACGGGAACAAGCCTTCTTCCATACCCACCAGAAAAACCAGCTTAAACTCCAATCCCTTGGCCGAATGCAAAGTCATCAATTGCACACAGTCTTCAAAATCATCGGCCTGCATTTCGCCCGCTTCCAGGGCGGCATAGGCCAAAAACAAATCCAATTCAGGCAAATGGTCTTCATTGCCTTGATGCGGGTCAAACGACTTAGCGGCGTTGACCAATTCTTCCAAATTCTCGGCTTTTGCTTCGCCCCGCTCGGCTTTATCTTGCTGATAAAAAGCCAGCAAACCGCTTTTTTCCACCCCCCATTTGACCTGCTCAAATAACTCCAAGCCCTGCGTTTGCGCCGCCATCCGGTTGATCAAGTGTAAAAACCCTTTCAAGGCATTGCCAACTCTGGCCGATAAAAGCCCTTGTTGGACTACGGTTTCAGTCGCCGCCCACAGTGACAACCGACGTTCACGGGCAAGCCGCCGGATGGTTTCCAAGGTGCTGGCGCCAATGCCACGGGCAGGCGTGTTGACCACCCGCTCGAAAGAAGTGTCGTCATCGCGGTTTAACATCAGCCGCAGATACGCTAAGGCATTCTTGATTTCGGCGCGGTCAAAAAAGCGCAGGCCGCCGTAGACCCGATACGGAATTTGGCTGGCCATCAGCTTTTCTTCAAATTGGCGGGATTGGGCGTTGGAGCGGTACAAAATAGCCGCATCGGCACGACAGCCACCGGCATTCACCCACGCCCGGATGCGCTCGACCACAAAATAAGCCTCGTCCACTTCATTAAACGCCGCATACAAGGCAATCGGTTCGCCGTCCCCCGCCTGCGTCCATAACTCCTTGCCGATACGTCCGTTATTAAAACCGATGACAACATTGGCGGCTTTCAGGATGGTGCCGGTGGAACGGTAATTTTGCTCCAATTTAACCAACTGATGCCCAGGGTGATGTTGCCGGAAATGGACCATATTTTCTACTTTTGCCCCGCGCCAGCCGTAGATGGACTGATCGTCGTCACCCACCACGAACAGGTTGCCCTGATCCTGGGTTAACAGCCTAAGCCAAGCGTATTGGATGGTGTTGGTGTCCTGGAACTCGTCAACATGCACTTGCCGGAAGCGCTGCTGGTAAAAACTTAAGATGTCTTGATGGTCGCGCAGCAATTCGTGCGCCCGCAGCAACAATTCGGCGAAATCGACCAGGCCGGAACGTCCGCATACGTCCTCATAGGCGCGGTAAACGGCCAACAATTGGCGCGGGTAAGGATCGCTGCTGTCCGTCATGTGCCGCGCCCGGATGCCGGCGTCCTTTTGCGCGTTGATGTACCCTTGCAATGGCTTAGCCGGCCATTTGGCCTCATCCAGCTCCAGCGTGTTAAGCAGGCGCTTGATAACCCGAAGCTGGTCGGCGGCATCCATCACCTGGAAAGTATCGGGCAACCCGGCTTGCGCCGCGTGTCGGCGTAACAAGCGGTGCGCTAAGCCATGGAAAGTCCCTATCCAAAAATGATGGGCGGGCAGATTCAGCAAATCCTCAATACGCGAGCGCATTTCCTTGGCCGCCTTATTGGTGAACGTGACCGCCAAAATATTATGGGGTGACAAACCCGCTACTTGGATTTGCCAGGCGATCCTATGCACCAGCACGCGGGTCTTGCCACTACCCGCCCCAGCCAACACCAGCGTCGCTCCCGGCGGCGCGGTGACCGCTGCCCGCTGGGCAGCGTTTAAAGGGGCAATTATTTTAGTGATATCCATAGCTCATCGCTTGCACATTTAGTGTGGTTGTGTATATTTGTTGCGGTTCTTGAGGTCGGTGAACCAATCTTGAAATTACCGTTTTTACGATAATAACAAATAAATATCAATTACATAGAGATGAGGATTAGAAAATGAATTTTGATTTTAAGCGCATGTTGAAATTTGAACACAACGTCGGCACGAAGGAAAAACAATATCGCCTTTATGCCGGCGCCGCCATAGCGGCCCTTTCCGTTTTCATGGGCAACATCGCCTTGTTGGTCATCGGCGTGGCCTTGATCGCCAGCGGCTTTAGCGGTTGGTGCCCGGTCTATTCAGGCATGAACAAAAACACTTGCGAAGCTACGAGCGGCCAACCGGAAGCTTCCGGGACCAGTGACTCAGAGAAATCTGAATAATCCCCCCCCCAAAAAAACTACAGGGAAGTAGTTTTCCCAGACCTGTCGCTCATTCATCCCGACGGAATTTTCCTTCCAGCACATCTTTAGGCTTGGCGGTGCGCTGGAAACCCGCCGCCTGCAACAGATGATTTTCCAGTAGGTACTGGGCAATACGCCTTCGTAACGACGGCACCAAACAGGCAAACCCCAACAAGTCGGTAATGAACCCAGGGGTTAGCAGCAGCGCCCCACCCACCAAAATAATCGGCCCCTCGATGATTTCATAAGCCGGTATAGTGCCCTGAGCCATGCTTTGTTGAAAGCGTTGCCAAGTCGCCAAACCTTGTTGGCGCAACAAGGCCGTACCCATCACCGCAGTCAACACCACTAAAAAAATGGTCGGGACGACCCCAATCAGCCCACCTACTTGCAATAACAAGTAAATCTCCAAAAACGGAACCACTAAAACCACTAAAAAAACTATTTGAAAAATCTTCATTGTATTCTCTTGTTATAATTCAGGCTTGCTATCTGATGCTACGCAGTAACGAGTTTTATCCCGTTTGCCGCACCGAGCACCGCAGGTTTTGGCGGGAATAGCCCGCAGAGGCGACACCAAACCTACGATAAGTCGGCAGTCCATAGCACTCTGTGTAACATCCGTTACTATCAAACCGGCAACGGCTTTAACCGCAACGACAAGCACCCCGTACAGGTTGACCATGGTA
>DBNZ01000032.1:12271-12431 GCA_002299495.1 Methylococcaceae bacterium UBA659 | reverse complement strand
CTTAAACTCTTAGCCATTCCCTTAACCATCCCTTTACTGCTATTTTCACTGAACGCCGAGGTGTTGGCGGGCAGCCGCCAGAATACAATGGAACCTAAAGAAGTCCGTTCCTTTAGGCATTTAAAAAGATTGCTCAACAGAAAAGCCATCCACACCAACC
>DBNZ01000032.1:0-11880 GCA_002299495.1 Methylococcaceae bacterium UBA659 | reverse complement strand
CTGATGTTTTGGAGCATTCCGAAACGAATGTACAAGTTGCCGGCGTGGACCAAGGGGATAGCGTCAAAACGGCCGACCGCCATATTTACCAGATACAAGACGGCCAAATCCGGATTGTCCGCGCTTTCCCCGCCACGAATATGGCGGTGGTGGCCAGTATCAAATTTGACGGCGGCTTTTTTCCGGCTGAACTCTATGTGCACAACGGCTTATTGGTGGTCATAGGCACTGGCTGGTTTGCCGACGATGCCAGCGACTCTGTTCCGGTGATGTCAGTCAATGGCCGGGCCAAACTGAGCATTTGGGCGCCATCGGGCGAAAGTCGCACCATGGCAAAAGTCTATGACATCAGCGACCGCACCGCCCCCGTCCTGAAACGCGAAATCGGGTTTAGCGGCGATTACTTGTCCTCACGGCGGATCGGCGACGATTTTTATCTGATCGGCAGAAAATACCCGAATTACTTCATGTCCAACTTTGCTGACCCGGCGACATTCCGCAAGCACAAGCCACAAATGACCAGAAACAACCTGTTGCCACAGATCATTGACAGCGCCGCCCACAATGGTTCCGAACGGCCATTGCCGATCAAAGACTTGTATTTTTTCCCGCGCTTTGTCGAGCCTGATTATGTGGTCGTCGCCGGCTTCCGGCTAGACGCCTTGGACGAAGAGGCCAACATCAAAGCTTTCCTGGGCAGCGGCGATATAGTTTATGCCTCAAAAGACAACTTGTACTTGTCGGCGGCCGACTACAACACCAACCCGAATGGTAGCCAAACCGTTTCCGCCCCGACCACCCATGTCTATAAATTTGCCCTAGCGGACGGCTCGGTCGACTTTAGCAAAGCGGGTGAAATACCCGGCACCGTGCTGAACTCGTACTCGATGGATGAACACGAGGGGTATTTCCGCATCGCCACCACCACGGACCAATGGACGCAATCTGGCGATAACCACTTGTGGAAAACCTGGAATAACCTTTATACGCTGGATAAGGACATGAACATCGCCGGTCGCCTAGAGCATTTGGCCGAGGG
The DNA here is from genome assembly GCA_002299495.1 of Methylococcaceae bacterium UBA659. Lineage (GTDB taxonomy): Bacteria > Pseudomonadota > Gammaproteobacteria > Methylococcales > Methylomonadaceae > Methylovulum. Next base: position 10,841 of record DBNZ01000032.1, on the reverse strand, counting down.
TGAACGCATCTATTCGGCCCGTTTTATGGGCGCACGGGGTTATTTGGTGACTTTCCAGCAAATCGACCCGTTATTCGTGATCGACCTAGCCAGCCCGGAGTCGCCGAAGGTGCTAGGGGAACTGAAAATACCCGGATTCAGCAATTACCTGCATCCTTACGATGACACCCACTTGCTAGGCTTTGGCCAGGACACCGAAGAAACCGTCAATGGCGTGGTCACCACCGGCATGAAAATAGCGTTGTTCGATGTCACCGACGTGGCCAAACCAAGCCAGATGCACAGCCTCACCATTGGTGCACAAGGCACTTACTCGCCCGTGCAATGGGATCCTAAGGCATTATTGTTCAACAAAAAAACCGGCTTATTGGGTTTTCCTGTTAGCATCACCCAACAATCAGACGGGGCGGAGTGGCCGGTGAACGTTTTTCAAGGCGCCTTGGTTTATCGAGTCAGTTTGGCCCAAGGCTTCCAAGAACGGGCTAAAATCACCCATATGCCGGACGGCTTCAATTATGACTGGCAGCGCTACGTCCAGCGTTTGTTGACCATCGGCAACCAACTTTACACCTTATCGCCCGCCCGCATCCAAGCCAACCGCTTATCAAATTTCAACCTGACCGGCAGCTTGGACATGCCTTTTGAGCCGACGCCTGACTATTGCACCACCCTGGCCGGTGACGGTGTTAAACCGCTCCTGCTAATGCCTATGGATTGCCCTATTTCAGTAGACCCTATTTTAGTAGACCCTACTGATAAACCGACTGTGATTAACTAAGAGGATAAGATGATGAACCAAACCAAAATAGCGTTAACTTTTGCAATCTTGCTGTTCGCGGCCACTGCGGCCGCCTCGGATAACCGGGCGGTCGAAATCAACATCCACAGCATAGGGCCGGGCGTCGATGCGCCCGCTTTTACGACAGTCAAACAAATCATCGGCGCCGCCGTAGCAAATGACGTCATCGATCAATTCGTCGTATACGGCCACAGCTTTGCAGGCGGGTTTTCCGCTTGCGCCCAGGCCGCCCCTAATAACCGCGGCTTTACCTCATTTGTACGCCAATTGCGGGGCATCGCCCCTAGATCTAAAACAACGACCTACAGTGTAAAGCTAGTGGCCGTTTGCGAAACCGAAGAACAAATCTTCTGCCCCCAAGACGTGCGCCAATGCCCTGACGGAAGCTATGTCGGACGTATACCGCCTACTTGCGAATTCGCCCCTTGCCCGGGCAATTAAGATTTGCATCAGCAGACGGCTCAATCCCGCAGGGGCTGGATTAGGACCTGTTGGCGCGGGCGATGAGCGCCGATGGCGCTGTCTTGTGAGCCTAAGGGAAAGCCAGCCAGCGCGGAAAAAACATGGCGTCGGCGTGGTGTTTGTCGCCGTTCAATGTTATTTTCCCGTAACAGCCCCGCTCACGAAAAGCACCGGATAAGCTAAACCAACGGCCGCCAAAGACGGCGGCCGTTGGCTTCAAACCCGGCCCAATCGACTTATCTAGTGAGCTTACCCGCCTCCCCATAACCATGCGCGTCTTAATCATCGAAGATGAAACCGGAATCCGCAGCCAGATTCGCAGGCAACTGGAACAAGAAGGCTATCAGGTGGATGAAACCGGCGATGGCCCGGAAGGGCTTTATTTCGCGTGTGAGTATCCTTTAGACGCCGCCATCATCGACATAGGCCTGCCCCAGTTGTCGGGCTTGGAGATCATCAAGCATTTGCGCCGACACAACAACACCTTGCCCATTTTGGTCTTGTCCGCCCGTGGCCGCTGGCAAGAACGGGTGGAAGGCCTTGAAGCGGGCGCGGACGACTACTTAGCTAAGCCATTCCAAATGGAAGAATTATCGGCCCGGCTTAAAGCCTTAATGCGTAGGGTCGCCGGTGCGCCGCAAGCGGTGCTCAGCTGCGGTTACCTAACCTTGAATCTGGAAACCCAACGGGCCCAGGCCGATGGCATCGACATCGAATTAACCCGTTTTGAATACCTCATGTTGGAATATTTGGCCAAACGGCAAGGTAAAATTGTCTCCAAGGACGAACTGCGGAACTGCCTATATCCGCATGACACCGACCCGGAAAGCAATGTCCTGACGGTGCTGATAGGCAGGTTAAGGCGCAAACTAGACCCCCACGGTAACCGCCAGCCCATCGTCACCTTACACGGACGAGGTTACCGTTTATTGTGATCAACTCACTGTATTTACGCTTAAACCTGGCCGCTATTCTGGTGCTGTGCGTGTTTTTGACGGCGACCGCCGCGGTCTTGGACAACGCCTATTCGGAAGGCGCCAAATGGTCACTACGTGAGCGCATGATGGGTTTGCTGTATCAATTGTTGGCCGCGTCCCAAATCGACGACCACGGCCAGCCCATCCTGCCGCTTCCCACCCACCTACCGTCACCGCCACTGGCTTTGCCCAACTCCGGTTGGTATGCCTTCGTCAGCCGTAAAAATGACGCCCACCCCTTGTGGCGCTCCCCCTCCGCCATCAACACCCGCCTGCCGGAACCGTTCCCGTTACAAGTCGGACAACGACACTGGCTAGAACTGCAACTGCCGGATGGCAAGGCTTACTATCTACTGGGTTTTGGTTTTCAACGCACCGTGAAAAGCGGCGTTTACCCGTTCAATTTTTATTTGCTGACTGAATTAGCGCCTTTACAACACGACATCCGTAAGTTCCGGCAACGGCTATGGGGCGGGCTTCTAGGCACCGCCTGCCTGCTGTTCGCCGTGCAAGTCTGGTTGATGCACTGGGGACTGAGACCGTTGCGCCAAGTCGGTGCCGAACTTGGTGCCATAGAAACGGGCGCGGCAAACCAAATCACAGGCCAGTATCCGAACGAAGTCAAAAACCTGACCGACCATATCAATAGCCTGCTGGCCCAGGAACGCGGCCGCCAAACCCGTTACCGCAACGCCTTGGCCGATTTGGCCCATAGCCTGAAAACGCCGCTGGCGGTATTGCTTAGCTCGACCGGGCAAGAGCAAGACTTGCCCCATACGGTCCAAGAACAATCCACGCGCATGCTCCGCATCGTCGAACGGCAATTGCAACGCGCCGGTGCATCCGGGTCTGCGGCAATGCCGCCGGTCACCATCGCCGCCATCGCCGAAAGGGTGGCCGCATCGTTAAGCAAAGCCCACCGATGGAAAAATATCACCGTCACCCAACACATAGACCCCAACCTGCAACTGCGTTGCGACGAGGCCGATCTCATAGAAATGCTGGGTAACCTACTGGACAACGCCTTCAAGTGGGGGCGGTACGCCATCGACATCCAAGGCCAAAAACAAGGCCACAAAATCATCCTCAGCATCCACGACGACGGTCCCGGCATTCCACCGGAACAAATGGAACACATCTTGCTCCGCGGTGGCCGCGCCGATGAAACCATGCCGGGACATGGCATAGGGCTTAGCGTCGTCACCGAAATTGTCGCAGCCTATCAGGGTCGGCTTAGCATCGGTAACAGTAGCTTAGGCGGAACCATGGCCATGCTGGAATTTTGGGGAGGCTAACACCCCAAGGCGGCGCTCCCACACCGCATGGCCGCGCATCGAAGAACTTATTCAGAGTTTCCCTTAAGGGAAGGGCTGATTAAATCAAAAAAGCGCCCTCTCCCCCAAGGAGAGGGGACTTAATCAGCACTTCCTTAAGATACCAACAAACAAAAACCCAATACCGCCTTGCTTTATCCCTGCGCTGAAAATCTTGGCAACGGAGCGCTAGCGAAGCGAAGGTTTTTAGTCCCCGATAGGCGTAGCGCCGGGCGGGTTTTCGCAGCGGAGAAAACCTGCAAGGCATCGCGAAACGCCGTCAAGTCATGCGAGAGCCTATGTTTCGACCCCTTGTGGGGTCGGGGCGAGGTGACGCGGACGCATCGGGGCACCGCAGGCATTAGGTCGCGTGAAGTGTTTGCTGCTTGCTGGGGCTTGGATGCCCAAAACCAGCTTTCGCAAAAATAGCGAATCCCCGTTAAAATGCTCTGCTTTATCTTTTGAAAAAACAGCAAAGCCGCATGGAAAAGACGTATTCACCGCACGACATCGAAAAACGCTGGTACCCCATTTGGGAGGAAAACGGTTATTTTAAGGCCGACCCAAACGCGCAAACCCCTTACTGCATCATGATCCCACCGCCCAACGTCACCGGCAGCCTGCACATGGGCCACGCATTCCAAGACACCATCATGGACGCGCTGACCCGTTACCACCGGATGAAAGGCCGTAGCACGCTGTGGCAAGCAGGCACCGACCACGCCGGGATCGCCACCCAAATGGTGGTCGAACGTTTATGCCATGCCGAAGGCAAGACCCGCCACGACTACGGGCGCGAGGCGTTTATTGAAAAAGTCTGGCACTGGAAGGAAGCATCGGGCGGCGCCATCACCCGCCAATTGCGGCGCATGGGTTCGTCGCTGGACTGGACACGCGAGCGGTTCACGCTGGATGAGGGCATGTCTGAGGCGGTGCAGGAAGTATTCATCCGTTTGTACGAAGAAGGCTTGATCTACCGTGGCAAACGCCTGGTGAACTGGGACCCGGTCCTGCATACCGCCGTATCCGACCTAGAAGTGTTGTCCGAGGAAGAAAACGGCTCGATGTGGCATATCCGCTATCCGTTGTCGCACGGGCAAGGCCATCTGATCGTCGCCACCACCCGCCCTGAGACCTTGCTAGGCGACGCCGCCGTCGCCATCCACCCTGATGACGAACGTTACCAACACTTGCTGGGCGAATTCTTGGTTGTGCCACTGACCGGCCGCCGCATCCCGATCATCGCCGATGACTATGTAGCCCCCGAATTCGGCACCGGTTGCGTCAAGATCACCCCCGCGCATGATTTCAACGACTACGAGGTCTGGACCCGCCACCGCCATACCTCGGCGATGATGGATGCGCCCCACGGCGGCTTGTTCAACATCTTCACCGTCGATGCCGCAGTGCGAGTAGACGCATTAATCCCTAGCCGATACCACGGCCTGGACCGTTTCGCCGCCCGCCAGCAAATTGTCGCCGATTTGACAGCGCAAGGGCTGCTGGAAAAAATTGCCGACCACAAACTAATGGTGCCACGCGGCGACCGCACTGGGGCGGTCATAGAACCGCTGCTGACCGATCAATGGTACGTCAAAATCGCACCGTTAGCGGAACCTGCGATTGCCGCCGTCGAAACCGGCGCCATCAAGTTCGTACCGGACAACTGGAAAAACACCTATTTTGACTGGATGCACCATATCCAAGATTGGTGCATCTCGCGGCAAATCTGGTGGGGGCACCGGATACCTGCCTGGTACGACGACCAGGGCCATGTTTATGTAGGCCGTTCCGAAGCCGCTATCCGGGAGCAACACCGTTTACCCGCAGACTGTCCGCTCAAGCAAGACGAAGACGTGTTGGACACTTGGTTCTCGTCCGCCTTATGGCCGTTTTCCACCCTAGGCTGGCCGGAACAAACGCCGGAACTGGCCAAGTTTTACCCGACCAGCGTGTTGGTCACCGGTTTTGACATCATTTTCTTCTGGGTGGCGCGGATGATCATGATGGGCCTGAAATTCCAAGGCGACGTGCCGTTCCGCGAAGTCTACATCCACGGCCTGGTACGCGACGCCGAAGGCCAGAAAATGTCCAAGTCCAAGGGCAACATCCTCGACCCGCTGGACATCATCGACGGCATCGAGTTGGAACCCTTGGTGCAAAAACGCACCGCCGGCATGATGCAGCCGCATTTGGCCAAGAAAATCGCACAAGCCACGCGCAAGGAATTCCCCGACGGCATTGCCGCCTACGGCACCGACGCACTGCGTTTCACCTTCGCCTCGCTGGCTTCGACCGGCCGCGACATACGCTTTGACCTGCAACGCACCGAAGGCTACCGGAACTTCTGCAACAAGCTCTGGAACGCGGCGCGCTATGTGTTAATGAACACCGAAGGTTTCGATTGCGGAAGGCCAGGTCAGGAGGTTGCGCTCCAAACGGTTGACCGGTGGATTATCGCCCTTCTAAACCAGACCATAGCAACCACCTGCCATGCCATTGACCATTACCGCTTCGATTTGGCGGCCCAAGCGATTTATGAATTCAGCTGGAACGAATACTGCGACTGGTATTTGGAAATGGCGAAAATTTCGCTGCAATCTGAAAACGCCGCCGTCCAACGGGGCACCCGGAAGACGCTGGTGACGGTTTTGGAAACCTTGCTTCGGCTTGCACACCCTATCATGCCGTTCATCACCGAAGAAATTTGGCAGCGGGTGGCGCCACTGGCGGATACGCCAGGCAACACCATCATGTTGCAAGCTTATCCCACCTACGAAGCCAGCCAAATCGACACCGCCGCCATTGCCGATGCCGATTGGTTGATGACGTTCATTTTGGGTGTCCGCCGGATCCGGGGCGAAATGAACATAGCCCCCGGCAAGGCCGTACCCGTTTTGTTACAGGACGGTTCCGAGCAAGACCGGGATAGGGTCAGAAATAATCTGGTTTATTTGGAAAAATTGGCTAGACTGGAAACATTAAAATGGTTAGGTTCGGATGACCATGCACCCGAATCGGCCATGGCCATGGTAGGGGATCTTCGGATCCTGATTCCAATGGCCGGCTTGATTGATAAGCAAGCAGAATTAAGCCGCTTGGACAAGGAAATCCAACGGCTTAAAAATGACTTGCCCAGGATTGAAACAAAACTTAGTAATCCTGCGTTTATCGATAAAGCGCCCGCAGACGTGATAGACAAGGAAAAAGCCAGGCTCGCCGGGCTAGTCAATTTATTGAACAATCTTCAGCGACAGCACGAAAAAATTACATTGCTTTAGCCCAACAACCCGCCACCAATAGGCAGAGGCTCGTTTCAAATCACCCGTTGGCAATTTTAGCCATTACACCGCGCACTGCATAATCGATGTCATCCACTTCGGCCGAAATAAAGATTACCGGTTTTACCAAACTGCTGATGGCGGAAGGAGGGCTCTCGGACAGTGATATCCGAAGCCATCAAAAGCAAGCCTTACAAGAACAAATCCCAGTCATCACCCAACTGGTCAATAATCGTCTGATTAACAGCAAGTCATTAGCGTTAAAGGCCTCCGTTGAATATGGCCTGCCCGTGTTTGATTTAGCGGCTATAGACTGGCGCAGCTTACCGATAAACCTGGTCAGCGGAAACCTTATCCGCAAGCATCGGGCATTGCCCTTGTTTATCCGGGGCAAGACCTTGTTCGTGGCCATGTCCGACCCCACCGACCATTTGGCGGTGGAAGACATCAAATTCCAAAGTTTACTGCGGCCAGAAATCATCTTGGTGGAAGATGACAAGCTGGGTAAAGCCATTGAAGCCGCCTTAGAGGTGGCCAACGATGTGATAACGGAATTGCTGGATGAAGACCTAGAAAAATTCAACATTGCCGGCGGCGAAGAAGAAGGCGTAGCGGAGGCACAGGCGACAGCTGCGGACGAAGCCCCGGTCGTACGCTTTGTCAACAAGATTCTGCTGGACGCGATAAAAAAAGGCGCTTCGGATGTTCATATCGAACCCTACGAAAAACTGTTCCGTATCCGTTTTCGGCAAGACGGCATTCTTTACACGGTGTCCAATCCGCCTGTCAACATAGCCACCCGGATCATCTCACGCATCAAAGTCATGTCCCGGTTAGACATAGCCGAACGCCGGGTTCCCCAAGACGGTCGGGTGAAAATGATAGTCTCAAAAACCCGGGCGATCGATTTTCGGGTCAGCACCTGCCCTACCCTGTTTGGTGAAAAGGTGGTGCTGAGAATTCTCGACCCTACCGTGGCCAGAATGGGCATTGAAAAACTGGGGTTCGAGCCAGCTCAAATGGAATTATTCCTGAAAGCCATCAACAAGCCATACGGGCTGATCTTGGTGACAGGACCTACAGGAAGCGGAAAAACGGTCACTTTGTATACGGCTTTGAACATACTCAACAGCATCGACCGGAACATATCCACGGCCGAGGACCCGGTCGAAATCACCGTAGAAGGCATTAACCAAGTCAATGTCAACAACAAAGCCGGCCTGACTTTTGCCAACGCCCTGAGATCGTTCTTACGCCAAGACCCTGACATCATCATGGTCGGCGAGGTCCGCGATTTAGAAACCGCCGATATTGCCGTCAAAGCCGCGCAAACCGGGCATTTGGTGTTATCAACCCTGCATACGAACGACGCCCCTCAATCCCTTAACCGTTTGATGCAAATGGGCGTAGCGCCTTTCAACATCGTCTCTGCGGTGAATTTGATTATGGCGCAGCGTTTAGCCAGACGGCTGTGCGAAAATTGCAAAGAACCGGCCAACTATCCGCCGAATGTATTGCTATCCGCCGGCTTCCGTGAGGAAGATTTGCCCGATCTGGTCACCTACCGTGCAAAGGGTTGTGAACAATGCACCAATGGCTACAGAGGCCGGGTAGGTATCTATCAAGTGATGACATTAAGCGAAAAAATGAGTGAATTAATCCTTGCGGGCGGCAACTCCTTACAATTGACCCAGCTTGCCAAAGCGGAGGGCATCAATGACTTGCGGGCTTCCGGCTTGAATAAGGTCCGCGATGGAGTAACCAGCCTGGAAGAAATTGACCGGATAACGAAGGAATAAAATATGACAACGAAAACCGAGAAAATAGACTTTATCTGGACGGGGGTCGACAAAACCCGAAAGAAAATAACGGGTGAAATTAGCGCCCGAAGCGAATTAGTGGCCAAAGTTGAACTCAGGCAACAAGGTTTTCGGGTCACCAAGATCAAGCCAAAGCCCAAACCCTTGTTCGGTTCGCGGCCCCAATCCATCACCAGTGGTGACATTGCCTTCTTCTCCCGGCAATTGGCCACCATGTTGGCATCGGGCATACCGTTGGTGCAAGCCCTAGAGATTGTCGGCCGAGGGCATTCTAACGCCAGCATGCAGGATTTATTGCTGTCCATCAAAGCCGATATAGAAGGGGGTTCAACCTTGGCCGAGGCTTTAGGCAAGCGTCCGGTTTATTTTGATGATTTATTTTGCAACCTGGTTGGGGCGGGCGAACAGGCGGGGGTACTGGACACTTTATTGGATAAGATCGCCACCTATAAAGAAAAAACCGAATCCATGAAAAAGAAAATCCAAAAAGCCCTGACTTATCCAATCGCTGTCATTGTCGTGGCCGTGGTCGTCACCGCCATCTTGTTATTGTTTGTAGTGCCTGTGTTTGAGGATTTATTCAAAAGCTTCGGCGCCGACCTGCCCGGCTTTACCCGCATGGTCATCGATATGTCCCAATGGTTGCAAGAGTACTGGTGGATTCTGTTAATCATTATCGTTGCGAGCGTATTTACCTTTACCTACTTTAAAAAGCGGTCAAGGCCGTTTAACCATTTTCTGGACAAAGTACTCCTGCGTATGCCTATCGTCGGCCAAATCATCAGTAAATCGGCCGTCGCCCGTTTTGCCCGCACTTTATCCACCATGTCCGCCGCGGGTGTGCCGTTGGTCGAAGCCCTGCGCTCAGTAGCGGGCGCTTGCGGCAACATCATCTATGCTGAAGCGGTGCTAAAAATGCGTGAAAATGTCGCCGACGGCCAACGGTTACAATTTGCCATGCAACAAGTTGGCATCTGGCCGTTCATGGTGCAACAAATGGTCTCAATTGGCGAAGAATCCGGCTCCATGGATTTCATGTTGGCCAAAGTGGCCGATTTTTTTGAAGAAGAAGTGGATAACTTAGTCGACAACTTAAGCAGCTTAATGGAACCGATTATCCTGGTGGTGTTAGGTACGTTAGTAGGTGGCTTGGTCGTGGCCATGTACCTGCCGATATTCAAATTAGGCGCGGCCATTTAAGGTGCGGCCCTACCTATCAACCTGTCTGTAATTGACCCCATGCAACCACTTGAACTACTCAGCCAACCGGTTTTTTATCTCACCTTCGTGGGTATCGCAGGGCTTATGGTCGGCAGCTTTCTTAACGTGGTCATTTACCGTTTGCCTATCATGATGCAACGCGAATGGCGGAAAGATTGTGTCGAATACCTGTCCCTTGATGCCGCCACCTACCAAAATCCTGCCGAGGCAGAACCTTTCAACCTGCTGCTACCGCCATCCCGTTGCCCGCAATGCCAAGCACCGATAAAACCCCATCAAAACATACCCGTACTGAGCTATCTGTTGCTGAAAGGACGGTGCGCCAACTGTGACGCGGCCATTCCAGCGCGTTATCCGGCCATCGAGGCGTTCACGGGATTGCTGTCCGTCATAGTCGCATGGCACTTTGGCTTTACCGGACATACTGTGCTGGGTTTGCTATTGACGTGGTCATTAATCGCCCTTAGCTTCATTGACATAGACCATCAATTGCTCCCGGATTCGATCACGTTGCCACTGACTTGGCTAGGCTTATTGCTCAGTTTGTCCAATTGGTTCACAGACGCCCATGCCAGCATCATCGGTGCGGTGGCCGGCTATCTATTTTTATGGGGCGTGTACCATGTCTTCAAGCTCACAACCGGCAAAGAAGGCATGGGATTTGGAGATTTTAAGTTACTCGCCTTGTTCGGGGCTTGGCTGGGTTGGCAATATCTGCCCCAAATCGTTTTGATGTCAACTTTAGCGGGCGCTTTACTGGGCACAGCCATGATCGTTTTCGGCAACCAGGAACGCAGCAAACCCATCCCTTTTGGCCCTTATCTGGCGATTGCGGGTTGGATTGCGTTGCTTTGGGGACAACAGATTAACCAGCTATATGTCGCCATTTCCGGATTGTGATCCATGCTGAAAGTCGGCCTAACTGGCGGCATCGGTTGTGGCAAAAGCACCGTCAGTTCCTTGTTTTC
>DBNZ01000030.1 GCA_002299495.1 Methylococcaceae bacterium UBA659 | reverse complement strand
TGAGGCCTGATATTCAGGACAATTTTCCCGTCTTCCATGAATTTTTGCGGAACTACCGCCCCCGGATATTCGGCATTGACCAGCACATAAGGGGTCAGGCTATTGTCAATGATCCATTCATAGATGGATCGGATTAAGTAAGGTTTTAAGGATGTCATCGCGGTGCTTCTGCCATTTCTTTTTCTGCTTCACTTAAACTGCGTTTGAAGCCGGTTCGTTTGAAAATACGCTGGGCGTATTGGGTAATTTCTTCGTTTGGCGTGTTGATGTCAATACCTAGGTCCGGCAATCGCCATAACAACGGGCCAATGACACAATCAATCAACGAAAACTCATCATTCATAAAAAAAGGCCTGGCGGCAAAGATGGACGCCGATGATAACAAGCTTTCACGTAATAGCTTTTTCGCACGGGCGGATTTTTTTTCGCCAGAATATAAAATTTCGTCAAGCAATTGATACCAATCCTGGTCTATCCGTCTAATCAACATGCGCGCTGTCGCCCGTGACACCGGGTCCATTTGATGCAACGGCGGGTGTGGGAAACGTTCATCTAAATATTCCATAATGATACGTGAATCGTATAACACTAGATCGCGTTCAATTAAGGTAGGCGAGACCCCGGTAGGGTTTAGTTCCAACAAATCTTCGGGTGGGTCGTTAGGGTCGTAGTATTCTATATCGGCGGTGATGCTCTTTTCGTGCAGGACAAAACGGGCGCAGTGACTCATTGGGCAAGTAGGCGAAGAAAACAGCGTCATTACAGATTTACGGGTAATAATGTTTGCCACAAATAACAACCTCTTAAAACATTCGGGATGGTAAAAAGGCTTGGATTATACCAGAAACGGGTGGTGTTTTTGGCGGAGGCAATTAGTTAAGTCAGCCAACCCCGCCGCACCTAAAACGGGGTCGGGATGATAACGCTAAATCACTTGGCTTTAATGGACATCTTTCCAATATTCCCTTTTCAATAGGTAGGCAATCACTGCGAACACTAATAAAAACGACAGGACATAACGACCTAGGATTTTGCGTTCCTGTTGCTCCGGCTCGCCGACATATACCAGAAAGTTAACCAAGTCATTGACCAATTGATCAAATTCTTTTTCTGACAGATTGCCCGGTTCATCCAATTCCAATTCCAAAGACTCCCCCCAAATAGTCTTATGGGTTTTGGCCACTTGTTGGCCCTGCATTTGCCAAAGGGGATTTGGCATGGCCGTCTGAGGGTAAACCATGTTGTTGACACCGAAAAGCCGTTTTTCATCGATGTAATAACTGGTCAAATAGCTATACAACCAATCTGCCCCACGGGAACGCGCAATGAGCGATAAATCCGGTGGTTGCACGCCAAACCATTTTTCGGCGTCACGTTTGTTCATGGCCGTGTGCAATTGGTCGTAGATACCTGCCCCTTCCGGCGCGATTTCCTTTAACACGGTGTTTTGATCGGCGTCGGTATCTAGGGCGATGCGTAAATAACGCATGTACTTGGCTGAATGGCAACCTAGGCAGTAGGTGACAAAATGTTTGGCTCCGCGCAACAATGACACTTTGTCAGAAGGGTTGATGTTGGCTTTTCGCAAATGCGGTTCTGCGGAAGCGTTGGTTCCAAAACTAACCGCTGACAGTAACAATAAAATGCTGATTAAGGTTTTCATCATCAATCCAGGCTTTCTACAATTCTTTTGGCAAACCGACCGAGTACTTTCATAATCCCGTCAGGATTCGGCCGCCGATTATAAAAAGCCCCCCTAAAAGCAGGGTCGCCGATTTCCGACGCGGATGGCTTTAACACCGTAATTTCCTCAATCAAAGCAGGCAGATCATCCTCTATTTCGTGGTGCGGAGATACCCGAGTAGGCACTGGTTTAGTCTTTTCCCAACGGGTATACAAAGGCATCAGCAAAAAGAAACCAAAGTAGATGGCGGTAAAAAACCGTGCGAACAGGGTTAACGTCGGGGTCGCAGGTTGTGTGCCCAAGTAGCCCAAGCTGATGAAACTGATCACAAACAGCAGCAAGGCTTTTTTGTAAAAACCACTTCGGTAGCGGATGGATTTGACCGGGTTACGGTCCAGCCAGGGCAACAGGAACAACACCACAATGGAACCGGCCATTGCGACCACACCGGCAAATTTGTCAGGAATAGCCCGCAAGATGGCGTAAAACGGCGTGAAATACCAAACAGGGGCGATATGATCCGGGGTTTTCATCGGATCAGCAGGGATGAAATTCGCATGTTCCAGAAAATAGCCGTTCATCTCCGGCATATAAAAAATCACGGTGGCAAAAAACAGCAAAAATACCGCCGCACCAAAAATGTCTTTAACCGTGTAGTAGGGATGGAATGGAATACCGTCCAATGGCACCCCGTTTTCATCTTTATATTTTTTTATTTCTATGCCGTCTGGGTTATTGGAGCCTACTTCATGCAACGCGACCAAGTGCATGAACACCAACATAATCAACACCAACGGAACGGCTATCACATGAAACGCAAAAAACCGGTTCAAGGTGGCGTCAGAAACCACATAATCCCCCCTAATCCATAGCGACAAATCGTCACCGATGACAGGGATGGCGCTGAACAACGAGATGATGACTTGGGCTCCCCAATAAGACATTTGCCCCCACGGCAATAAATAGCCCATGAAGGCTTCCGCCATTAAACAAACAAAAATCAGCATGCCAAAAATCCAGACCAGCTCGCGTGGCTGCTTAAAGGAGCCATACATCACACCCCGGAACATATGCAGGTAAATGACGATGAAAAACGCCGATGCGCCGGTCGAGTGCATATACCTGATCAACCAACCCCAATGCACATCCCGCATGATGTACTCGACCGAATCGAATGCCAGGTGGGCATCCGGTTTATAGTTCATGGTCAGCAGGATACCGGTCACAATCTGGTTAAGCAGCAACAATAGGGCTAACGAACCAAAAAAATACCAAATGTTAAAGTTTTTTGGCGCATAGTAATGCGTCATATGGTCTTCCCACACTTTAGCGAGCGGAAAGCGTTCTAAAATCCATTGGCCAATATCGGCTAAGCGGTTCATTTTCATGCCATGTTCTCCCCGTTAGTTTCGCCCACTATGATTTGGTTTTCCGTTACATAGCGATACGGCGGGATTTCAAGGTTGGTCGGTGCGGGTACACCTTGATAGACGCGGCCGGCCAAATCAAACCAAGATCCGTGGCAAGGGCAAAAAAAGCCCCCTTTCCATTTTTCACCTAAATCATGCGGGGCAACTTCCGGGCGGAAAGTGGGCGAACAGCCTAGGTGGGTACATAAACCTACGGCAAGAAATATTTCGGGTTTGATAGAGCGGACTGGATTTTTACACGATGCGGGTTGTTCGGATTCTTCCGATTTAGGATCTCTTAGCTGTTTATCGACCGTCGGCAGAGTAGCCAACATTTCAGTGGTTCGGTTTAAAATCCAAACCGGCTTGCCGCGCCATTCCACCCTTAACAGCTGCCCCGGCTCCATCTTGCTGATGTCGACCTCAACCGGGGCCCCTGCTGCCATCGCCTTTACGCTGGGCTGCATCTGAGCTAGAAAAGGGACGGCCAAATATCCCGTCCCCACCGCGCCAACCACGGTTAAGGCCGAGGTTAAAAATTGGCGCTTGGAATTATCGACGCCTTCGTTGGTCATGGTGGACTCTCCTGTGTTATCTGCGGTAAGCCGCATTATTATTATGTTTCTCCAATATACCACTACCCGCTAGTGAATTTGAAGGGTTTGGCGGAATTGTTTTGAGCTATTACAGAACGCCTGCAAAGGCTACAAATCGGCTGTAAAAAGAGGTGTAGGGATGCCACAAATTGTTGTTAGAACACCAAATCAACAGCGTTTCTTTACTTCTCGGATCCGGTGTTACGGATCCAAGAAAATTCAAACTATTGATATTAACCGTCGCAAAAGTTACTCATTTCTGCGCTCCGTGCGCCTCGGCAACTGCTCCTGCGTTGCTCTACCTCCTGCATCCATGCAGTCGTCGGCAACTGCTCCTGCGTTGATCTCGGTCGCCGTTCAAGACGCGACCCTACCTCGCCCATCCTTGGGGTCGTACCTCCTGTATGCCCTAG
>DBNZ01000130.1 GCA_002299495.1 Methylococcaceae bacterium UBA659 | reverse complement strand
CCTTTATCGGCATCGACGAAGGCTAAGGCCGCTTGCTCAGGAATGAGGCTGCGGTCGGCCAACAACGTCTCCGCCAACGGCTGCAATCCGGCTTCGCGGGCGATTTGGGCCTTGGTGCGCCGCTTCGGTTTGTACGGCAGATACAAATCTTCCAACAGGGTTTTGCTGTCCGCCTCGGCAATGGCCCGCGCCAAATCGTCGGTCAACTGGTCTTGGCTGCGGATGCTGGCCAAAATCACCTCACGACGGGCGTTCAACTCACGCAAATACCCAAGACGCCCCTCTAACTGGCGCAACTGGGTGTCATCTAAGCCGCCCGTCACTTCCTTGCGGTAACGGGCAATAAACGGCACGGTCGCGCCTTCATCCAACAAGGCCACGGCGGCGGCCACTTGCTTGGGGTTTACGGTTAATTCATCGGCTATTTTTACGATAACGTCCATAGGTGCCACGCTGAAAAAGGCGAGATTCTATCAAATCAAGGGCGGCTTCGCAGACAACAAAAACCATGCCCATTGTTAGCCCACTTGTTGCCCGGGGGTACGGCAAAGTCTTTGCCCATTAAGAATATTGCCGGAGAAACTCCAAACAGGTGGGCACGGCGTTTTTTGCCGCGCACTGAGCCGCGCTTCCCCACGCCAACCGGCAACATTCGGGCTGCGAAAGGCTTGGCAAAAAAATTATCTTGATTTTTTTATGAGAATCATTATCATTTGTATCCGCAAGGAATGACCTCTCTTGCACACACCTGTTTAACGCACGGCCTCCAAGCGTGCGTTAAACTTTTTTGTTTTTGAACCAATAGGTGCGTTATGCCAGAGCAACCCGCCGTTATGGAAAAAACCCATTTGATCAACTTACACGCCGCCACCTGCCTGACCATGACCCAATTTATCAACGGTCACCATTGCCCTAAACTGGCGCATTTGATTGTGCACCAACTCCGGCGTTTGCTGGCCCACCCGGAACTGGAGCAGTTGCACGAATGCCGCGACATGTACCAGCAATTGTTGGAGCATTGGCAAAACATAACCGCGCATTTACTGGAACAGCAAAACCGGAAACGGCCGCACCAGGCCTACCATTGATGCCATACGGAAACCCCGCCTGAAAGACCGCGATGCTTTCGCTGCGACCCGCCCGCGAATGGCTCTGATCGGGCAAGAAACCGCGCCTGACCGCCGCCGTGTCAGCAGCGCCGAATTGTGCGGCAGCCAGAACAGACTGGTCATCGCACACCAGGGCGAAGCATACCGCCTACGCAACACCTGCAACGGCAAGCTGATGTTAACCAAATAACGCCCCGCCCCGCTAGGCAACTTTAAACGTGGCCTTGGACGTTGCGGTTTTACCGCCCGCCGCTGATTAGTCAGTACGCCCGCGCCAACCAGTCGAGCACAAACTCATGCAGCCGCCCAGCATTAAGCCAGGCAGCCTGAACTTTTTGCTTACCGCTAACGAAAGGGCATGACATGCCTGATAACAAAACCCATGCTCACCTGCCTTGGACGGCCTTGTTGCCGTTGGCGACACGGATGAAAAACAAGTTATGAACGCCATATTCTAGCCATCCAATAGCCGCTATCGCAGCCCCCAGCGGCCTGTCGCCCGTCCGCTTTCTTATCAAACGGGTTTCCGCCTGCAAAATGACCGTGCCGGCACAGCGCAAACGCCCGTCTTATTCATTGCCTATTTGGTAAATTTCAACATTGGCCTCGACTATCTTGCCGCTGGTGGCATCGACTTCTACTTTCATTTCCTTGCCGGCTTTGGTTTTAATATCAAACTCATAAGAGGCCGCGCCATCTTCTTCGATTTCATATTCAAGCTCGATAATCTCCCCCTCATGGGCGGCTAAGGCGATCTTGCGAGCCTCATCTTCGCTGATTTTTTGCTTGCCCTTAAACAAAGGGTCATCGGCGTTTTTTACTTCCTGTTCAATTTCGGTGATTTTGCCGATTTCGGTGTTGCATTCGACATCCCAGGCCTTGCCGTCGGCGGTCTCTATGTCGAATTCGTAGGTGGGGACGTTGTTTTCAATTTTTAACTCAACTTTTACCACGCCGCCGTTCTTCGCGGCGAGCGCCGCATGCAGGCAGTGTTCGATGCTAAATTTGGTTTGCGGGTATGCGGCATAAGCCGTTCCGAAATAGGCAGCGAACAGCAGACCTGTGGCGGCGCAAAGGATTGGGGTTGATATTTTCATGGCTAAATTCCTCGGTACGTTTAGGAGCGGACAATCTAAACCAATCGCCATCAAAAGTCACACCCTGCGGGTCACCGGCGGCCCGCTCAATTCAGCCGTTGTCTTGGATGCAGCAAAGTCAACGCCGGGTTCTGGGAATTTTTATGGTTTACCGCCCTGACATTGAACGCCGCCTTCGCGGCAGATGAAGACCTTGCCGTATTCGGCGTCTATCAGGCATTCGCATGGGCAGAGGGTTTCTTGCTCATGGCATCATTCTCATTCAGGAAAAAAAACGGGATCAAAAAGCTTGCGGAGACCGGGTTTTGGCAAAAGCATCCATTCGGGTCTTTAGCTGTAGCAGCAACAGCTCCCAAACAATCCGTTTAGAACTTAAGTCAAGACAACGGAAATCCGTGGCGTGCAACTCGCCTTTTTCGAGCAAAGCGGCCAACACCCTAGGCTCCATAGCCAATTTGACGGTGGTGACGGGGCGGAACAAAGTCAGCAGGTTTTTCACGGTAGGGAAAAGTGTTGTGATTTTTTACGAATGATAATGATTCTTATTTGTAAAGTAAAGACTTTTCCTGTAGAAAAAACGGCCGCTTGTTAGGATGTCGGCAGAGCGGAAAGGCCAGGTTGGCCCTAGGAGATGAATACGCTTAAAGTTGTGCTTGCAGATAATTTTGCAGGCCGATTTTTTCGATCAGGCCCAATTGCTGCTCTAGCCAATGGGCGTGGTCTTCCTCCGTATCCTTGAGCATCTGGCAGAGAATTTCGCGGGTTTGAAAATCGTGGACACTTTCGCAATAAGCCATCACCTCACGCAACGCCGTCACTACATGCAATTCTAAAGCCAAATCGTTGGCCAGCATGTCTGGCACGGTGGCGCCGACATGCAAAGGTTCTCGCGTACCCATATCGGGCGTGCCTTCCAGAAACAGTATGCGTTTAATCAACGCGCTGGCGTGCCCGGTTTCGTCTTGCACTTCATGCTGGGTGCGCTCGAATAACTTATTGAAGCCCCAATTTTCGTACATCCTAGAATGAATGAAGTATTGGTCTATGGCACTTAATTCGCCCGCCAATAGGGTGTTTAAGCGTTCGATGACTTGTTTATCGCCTTGCATAATGGGGTCTCCCGTCAAACAAAAAATTCAGGGTAGCGGTTTACCCGCCTAGGGGCAATACCTATGGCTTTTTTTTAGCTAAATTATTGGTAGCACAAAGTGAACGACGATACATCCAAAACATGCGCCTCGGTTCAAGTCAACGCTCAGTTCTGTTGTCGATAAGCGTGAGCCAACGTTAAGGCATGTGAGGGGCGTAACGCTTTAACCAAACCCTAACTAACGCCGGGTTCCGGCGGTACTCCACGAGGCGAAATAGTGGTGGACGGTATGCGATTTATGCCCTAGGGCACTTCGGGAAGCCGCCGGGCTACAACCGCCGCTTGTGCCCTGCGGGTATTGACAGCCGCTTTTCAGTACATACCGAAGGGTGCAGAACACGTCGTACAAATCAACGCCGCGTAGGCGGGTTTTCTTAACACACCGTTTCTGACAGGTCTGTGATCGGGTCGAACTGCTCACGGCTGCGCCGGGGTAAACTGTTCTCATCCTTTTTTTCTTACCGCCGACAGGAGATATTGAACAGATTCTAAGAAATTCAACGGGGTTTTTCGCCCGCCATTGCTCGATGATAATCCGCCATTTTCCGGCTTTCCTGTGCGGCCTTCTTTAAATCTTGAATCATTGCTGTAGCGTGCGCCTTCAAATCAAGAATACGCTTTCCGTATTCCCAAGGCCTAGCGACATATTCGTCGAGCATTTCCTGCTCTTCAACCGCATCGGCTTCCAGAGTTTTGGCAATATCCTCATAATGATCGGCCAGAAGCAGATGAGCTTCTTTGGAATCTGCGGTCTGCACTGCCTTAGCCCACTTGTGCGGTTCGGGTACAACACGCGTGTCATTGGCCGAGCAGCCGACTAAAAAAGCTGCCGCAATCAAAACCGATTTTATTTTGCTACTTTTCATGGTGGGGTTACCTTAACTGTTGTGGTTATGTTTACGAATGCGCCGTTGGCACATCCGCTGGGTTATTTTACAGAAGCGTCGCCCTTTTTGCGAACGCTGCTGGGACATACCCGTCTCCGACAGTTAAGTGGGGGGTTTTAGACGGCATCTACAGGCTGCCGGAGTATAATGCCCAGCCATAAAAACGGAGGGCAACCACGATGACCAACCAACAA
>DBNZ01000178.1:6574-10789 GCA_002299495.1 Methylococcaceae bacterium UBA659 | reverse complement strand
CAACTGGCCGGAGACCATTCAGTGGCAGATTAACTGTTTAACCAAAGGATTTAATGGCATAGGCATTCCTGATTTGCTGATTGCCCAAAACGCACGGCAACAAAACTACGGCATTTACACTTTAGATAAACATTTTAGCTTTCTAAACCAATGCAATATCAACATACCGTTGCTTTCGTAAGCCGTTTCGTATTAGGAAAAAACAAGGCTAATGTCGCTTAACCAAACTACGAGGTAACCCCCATGCCCATCAACAAAGAACCCGATTTTGGCACCCCAGCCAGCACCGCAACCGCTAACGTCAGCTTGGAAATCGACGGTTTTAAGGTGACGGCACCGGCGGGAACCTCCATCCTGCGCGCCGCTGCCAGCATCGGCATTGAAATCCCGAAACTGTGCGCGACAGACAGCCTAGAGCCATTCGGCTCATGCCGTTTATGCCTAGTGCAAATTGAAGGTGGCCGAGGCTTACCCGCCTCCTGCACGACACCGGTCGGCGAAGGGATGAAAGTATCGACGCAAAACCCTCGCTTAGCGGAAGTGCGTCGCGGTGTCATGGAATTATACATTTCCGACCATCCGCTGGATTGCTTGACCTGCTCCGCCAACGGTGACTGCGAGTTACAGGACATGGCCGGTGCGGTTGGTCTCCGTCATGTAAGGTACAACCCCATTGAAACCCATTTAGATGCCGTCAAAGACGAAAGCAACCCCTATTTCAGCTTCGACCCCAGCAAATGTATCGTCTGCTCACGCTGCGTCAGGGCTTGCGAAGAAACCCAAGGCACCTTTGCCTTAACCATCGACGGCCGCGGCTTTGACTCCAAAGTCTCCCCTAGCCAAAACCAGCCTTTCATGGATTCCGAATGCGTCTCCTGCGGCGCTTGTGTCCAAGCCTGCCCGACCGCGACCCTGATGGAAAAGTCCGTGATTGACCACGGCACTCCAGAACACGCCATCGTCACCACCTGCGCCTATTGCGGTGTCGGTTGCTCATTCCGCGCCGAAATGCGGGGCGAACAAGTCATACGCATGGTGCCGACTAAGGACGGCAAAGCCAACCACGGCCATTCCTGTGTCAAAGGCCGTTTCGCGTTTGGCTATGCCACCCACAAGGACCGCATCACCAAACCGATGATCCGCGCCAGCATCAAAGACGCCTGGCAAGAAGTCAGTTGGGAAGCAGCCATTCGTTACGCAGCCTCGGAACTGAAACGCATACAAGCCCAATACGGCAAAGACTCCATCGGTGGCATCACCTCGTCACGCTGCACCAACGAAGAGACCTATCTGGTGCAAAAACTGGTGCGCGCAGGCTTCGGCAGCAACAATGTCGACACCTGCGCCCGCGTCTGCCATTCACCCACCGGTTACGGTTTAAAACAAACTTTCGGCGAATCGTCGGGCACCCAGGATTTCGATTCGGTCATGAAAGCGGACGTGATCATGGTCATCGGCGCCAACCCCACCGACGGCCATCCAGTGTTTGGATCGCAGATGAAAAAACGCCTGCGCCAAGGCGCCCAGTTGATTGTGATCGATCCGCGCGAGATTGACTTAGTCAAAAACAGCCCGCACGTCAAGGCCGACTATCATCTGAAACTACGTCCCGGTACGAACGTAGCGCTAATCAATGCCTTAGCCCATGTCGTGATCAGCGAAAACTTGTTGGACGAGTCCTTTATCAGCGAGCGCTGCGACGCTGCATCGTTCAACAAGTGGAAAGCCTTCATCGCCGACCCCCGCCATGCACCGGAAGCGACCGAGTCCATCACCGGCGTGGCCGCAGCAGACATGCGCGCAGCCGCCAGGCTTTATGCCAGCGCCGGGAACGGCGCGATTTATTACGGCTTGGGCGTGACCGAACATAGCCAAGGTTCGACCATGGTCATAGGCATCGCCAACTTAGCGATGGCCACCGGCAACCTTGGGCGCATAGGCGTGGGCGTGAACCCGTTGCGCGGCCAGAACAACGTGCAGGGTTCCTGCGACATGGGTTCATTTCCGCATGAATTCCCTGGCTACCGCCATGTTTCCGATCTGGAAACCCGGCAATTGTTTGAAACCGCTTGGAACGCCCCGTTAAGTTCGGAACCTGGCCTGCGCATCCCGAACATGTTCGAAGCCGCCTTAGACGGCAGCTTCATGGGGCTTTATTGCGAAGGCGAAGACATCGCCCAATCAGACCCGGATATCAAACACGTCCACGCCGCACTCCGGGCCATGGAATGCGTGATCGTGCAGGACTTGTTCCTGAACGAAACCGCTAAATTTGCCCATGTGTTTTTACCTGGCGCGTCTTTCTTGGAAAAAGATGGTACCTTCACCAATGCCGAACGCCGGATTTCACCGGTACGCAAGGTCATGAAACCGTTGGCCGGCTACCAGGATTGGGAAGTCACCCAGCTGCTTTCCAACGCCATGGGTTATGCTATGAACTACCGCCACCCATCGGAAATCATGGCCGAAATCGCCAGCCTGACGCCCACTTTCGCGGGTGTCAGCTACGAAAAAATCGACCGGCTTGGCAGCATCCAATGGCCATGCAATGACGCAACACCGGAAGGCACGCCAATCATGCACACGCAAGCATTCATGCGCGACGATGGTAAGGGCTTGTTCATGCTAACCGATTACGTCGCCAGCCATGAGAAAATCACGCCGATGTTCCCTTTGCTTTTAACCACGGGCCGGATTTTGTCGCAATACAACGTTGGCGCCCAAACCCGTCGCACCGCAAACGTCGCCTGGCACGACGAAGACCGTCTGGAAATCCATCCGCACGATGCCGAAGACCGCGGCATAAAAAACCAGGACTGGGTGGGCATCAAGAGCCGTGCCGGGGAAACAGTTTTACGCGCTTTAATTACTGACCGGGTACAACCGGGCGTAGTCTACACCACGTTCCATTTTCCCGAATCAGGGGCCAACGTCATCACCACCGATAATTCCGACTGGGCCACCAACTGTCCTGAGTACAAGGTAACCGCAGTACAAGTCACTAAAGTCAGCCAACATTCACAATGGCAAGAAGACTACATGGTCTTCTCGGAACAGCAGTTGGAATTATTGGAGCAAGGCGTGACCCATGGCTAATCCCAACTCGGTCACAGAGCCTTTGGCTCTTGACCTGGGTTGGCCGAGTTACCAACAAATCACCGTGGAACGCTGGCATCAAGGCCGGCGTTCCATTGTCGAGGACTACGTCGCCGAAGAAGTGCCAGTGGTATTGGTCTACAATGACATCCCCCATGTGGTCATGCTGGCGACCCCGACCAACTTGGAAGATTTCGCTCTCGGTTTCAGTTTTACCGAAGGCATTATTGAGCATCCTCGGGAGCTGCTGGCAACACGCATTTATAACCGCGCCAACGGCATAGAAGTGCAAATAAAAATTCCCGCGCAACGATTTCTTTGCCTTTCAGACAAAGGCCGTAACTTAACCGGGAGAACCGGTTGCGGTTTGTGCGGCGCCACCACATTAAAGCAAGCTATCCGCGCTCCCGCACCGGTAAAAACAGATTTGACCGTCAATGCCGAGGAAGTGATGGCCACACTGTCTGAAATAAAAAGCCAACAACGTATCAATAGCAAGACCGGCTCGGTCCATGCCGCCGCTTGGGCGATTCCAGGTTCGGGCATAGCCACCGTGCGTGAAGATGTGGGACGCCACAATGCGTTGGATAAATTGATCGGCTCTCTATTGCGAACTGGGAAAAAACCGGGCGCGGGCTTTGCCGTCGTCACTAGCCGCGCCAGTTATGAAATGGTACAAAAAACAGCGTTTGCCGGTATTGGCCTGATGGCGGCCATCTCCGCACCGACCGGACTCGCCATCCGCCTGGCCGCACAAGCTGGGTTGACCTTAATTGGCTTCGCCCGCGCCGACCAGCATGTGGTCTACACCCATCCCCAACGTTTAATCCACAGCGTTCAAAATTAACATGAAAATTGAAAGACTCATTAAAATGGCCAACGACATCAGCGATTACTTCAATGCCGATAGCGACAAGGAAGTGGCGGCTGAGGGCGTCAAAAACCACATTTTAAGGGCTTGGGAACCACGCATGCGTGCGGCCATCATCACCTATTACCAGGATAATGGCGGTGCAGGTTTAACGGAATTAGCGAAAACTGCCATAGCTAAACTAAATCTCCGTTGATCCCTGGATACGAAAGGGTACTTGTGCCCTTTTCAGGGTACTTGTGCCCATT
>DBNZ01000178.1:0-6240 GCA_002299495.1 Methylococcaceae bacterium UBA659 | reverse complement strand
CCATTTTCAGGGTACTTGTGCCCTTTTCAGGGCATGACGGTTAATGTTTTTTGTGCATAGCTATGGCCGTGATGCGGGTGTGGTAGGAGCGGTGCCCTCGCCGCGATGGTGTGGCAAAGTTACCGTCAGTGTCCCTGGATTCCGGCATCCACTTCGTGAGGGCGTCATAACCAAACCGCTTCTTGTTCCAATGCCTTGCCATAGCGTTGCGACAGGCTGGCAAGCTGGCTAAATTCGGCGGTCAGCGCATTGATGTCCGCCAATTTTTGCAAGGCATTTTCAAATTGGATGCGGGTCTTCTGCCAAACATCCGCATTGCCGAATTTTGCCAATTTGCTTTCCCAATCCGGTAACCAATAAAATTGCACGGTGGTTTCAGGATGGCGGGTTTCCAACAAGCGGACGTAATTTCCTAAACCGATCCCATCATAATCAGGGAATAAGATGATTTTATCGGTGCGTTTTTGTTCACAAAGCCATTGCAATAAGACATCGGACAATTGCCCGGCATAATAAATAAGACAACCGTTGAAATCGTCCGGCAACCAGTCGCAGCGGTCAAATAAGGCTTGGTTTTCGACTAATAGCAAAGGACGGTTGCATTGCCAATCTTGCCCTGTGTTGATACGCAAGGCCGCCACGCCAAAGCACTCAGTCAGTTGGGCAGGCTGAAATAAGCCGTTTTCATTTTCCCACACGCATTCCATATCCCAAGCTTTCATCAACAAATACCAACAATCATGCCCCGTTTGGCCTTTCTTGCTATTGCGGCTTTTGCCAATATTGCGGCTGCGCGGCGATAGTTCCGGGTGCAATTCCTCATCTGCCAGAGGTTGCTGCATCAGCAAATAATCCTGTAGGCTTTGTCGGTTTAATACACGATATGTTGTTTTCCGGCCTTGTTTGCTTATTTCAAGCAGACGGGTTTCGCGGGTGAACTGTTCCAATTGTTTACGCTGGCTAGCCGTAAAGTCTGATGCGTTTAACGGCTGTTCACTCGCCATCAAGCGCTTTAAAGCTTCTGATAAAACACTCATGGCATATCAACCGGCATCACTCAAGGTTTCCAGAATTTGCCAGTTAAGACGGCTAATATGGTTTTTGCCGTTGCTTGTGGCTATAGGTACACAATAACGGGCAGTGATTTGCGGTTCCGGCGAGGCGAAAATTAGCGAAAAACCAAATTCAGTCGCTGTCGCTATTAAATTCCGTTGGTTATATTGATCCAGTGATGCCGCTTCATCCAGATAACAGGCGGTACGGATGGTTTTGCGCGGGTCTTGCATTTGGTTGAGCATCGCGAGGCCGGTGATGAGTTTTGCCATTAAAACTGTACCATTGGAGGCGGCGCTGTCGATGTCTTCGAATTCGGCGGGCGCTTGGTTTTCTTTGGCGATGATAAAGACCAGCCGGAACAAATGTTCAACCCGTAGACTACCACGCGCTTCGCCTTCTTTAATGAGCAAATCTTTGGCTTTGTTGAGTTCCTTGTCATCCAGAACGGCATTATGGTCAAACAGGTCGAATGAATTACCCGATTCCACTTGTTCGGAAGTGGAAATCAGGGTTTGTATGGCTTTGACTAAGGCTTCTTCTTCACGGGGTTCGATTTTGAACACCTTCAGGTCGGACAACTGGCGTTTACTGATTTTATTATTGAATTCGCGCATTCGCCGTTTCAGGCTTTCCAAACTGTCCCGCAAATCGCGCAGAATTGCTGCTACTTGCACCACGGCGGAACGGGCTTTGCGTTCAATCGCGGCCTGTTCTTGGCTAAGCTCTGCGGTGTACGCAAATAAGGCATCCAGTTCCTGTTCGGCCTTATCTTGGTTTTGAAATTTATTGATGCCGTCTTGATGCAGTTTGCCCAGTTGTAAGCCCAATGCCTCGTCGATTTGACGGTGCTGCCCGCAATTGCGGTTATAGCTTTCGATGCGGTCGGCCAAGTCAGGCATGGAAAGCTCAGCGTAATCCATACACGGCACAAACGGCAGTTGCTCCAAAAAGGTAAAGGGCGCTTGGTGGTCTAATCGTTGCCCACGGGCGGCATGGATACGTTTGTGTTGGTTTTGTAAGTGGTCCTGTTCGGTTTTTAAGCGATCTTGCGCTTCGGCAAGCGCCTTTTTCTTGGCGGATAAGACCGACTCTTCTTGTCCTAGCACCGCCAGTTTTTGCTTCAATTCGTCTATCCGTTGCAATCGGGCGGGCTGATCCGCCGTTAATGCCAACAACGTTTGGTAATCCTGTATATCCTTGTCCAGTTCCTTGATTTGCCGTTCCAGCGCCGTTTGTTGCTGTTTTTGTTGCGCCAGGTTTTCAATGGTTTGTAACAGTTTTACCTGATTCGCCAATTGTTGCCCGCAATCGTCGATTTCTGTTTGCAGCTCTTGGGCCGTTTTTAAGGTCAGGTTGGCTGTCAGTGCCGACATGTCTAGCAACACGCCAGGTAGCTCCAGGCGGTTGCCTTCGAGATTATCGGTGAGTTTGGCGGCGAACAACCGGAACGCGGCCGCATCTTGTAACACAATTGTTTTTTCGTGACCTACCGGCAAGCTCAACACCGATTTTGCCAACAAGCGGGTTAGTACCTCAAAGCTGTCCGCAGGCAACAGCTTTTGCAATTGCAGATAGAAATTATCGTGGATACTGGCAAGTTGCCTTTGCAGATCAGTTTTATCGTGGGTGATTTTGGCAATCGAGCGTTTAACGGCATCGGTAGATTGGGTTTGCTCGGCGTTTTTGACCATCCGCATGCATTCATCGCGCTGGTCTTGCAAACTTTGCCGTTGCTTTTCTAGTTGTATCAAGTCGTTGACAAACTGAAAGCGGATAGCCAATTCCTGGCAATGCTGTTGTGTTTTTTCCTGTCCTTTCAACGCGGCATTGGCTTCCGCCCTCTCTTCATAAATACCGCTTTGACGTTTTTCCAAGGCTTCGGATGTTGCCTTCAATACTTCAAGTTGTTGCAGGATTTGTTCAGTGCTGTTTTGAAAATAAGTTTCCCATGTCTCTAAGCCCTGTTCAATCACGGAGCGCCACAGAATAATTTTGCCTCGTAACGCCCGGCGGGTTTGTTGCTGTTCCTCCATGCCGGCAATCAGCGTCTTGTTGCGGAACACGGCGTCATATTGGGATTTGTCGTAATTGACATCGGCAAAGGATTTATCCCATTCGCTTTTGAAATCGACACTGCGGTCTTGTAGGTCATTCTTGAAGATTTCCAGCAAATAGTTTTTTACTTCGCGGCTATCCAAACGGTCCAGGCGTAAGGTGCGGACGAGAATGCGCTGGTAAGTAGCCGCTTGCGAGGTGAATTCCAGCGGAAATATCGTTAAATCAGGGTCATCTGAACGCTGTTTTTGCCGGTTGCCGTACAACAGGGCGCGTAAATCCGCCTGTGGGTAAATTTTTGCCGGTTTGCCACATTCCAGCAAGCGGCTGATTAACTTGGGCTGGGTCACCAGATTGCTGTTATCCAGACGGTAATCTTCGATTTCCAAACTGCCTTGATAGGCAAAGTATTCATAATCATGGCTTAAGCCTTTGCCGACACAGCCAATGACGGCCATCCCCGACGGCAACAACACTTCCAGCAAAATGTAACTGCTGTTGTTTGGAAAATAAAAGCGCCGGGATTTATCAAAATCGTGTGCGCCGAACACCATGTGCCTTTTGTCAAGAATTAGCAGGAACTGCAAGGCATTAATCAGGCTGGTCTTGCCGGTATTGTTGGGGGCGATGATCGACACCGAGTCATCCAGCGGCAATTCGGCGCGGCTATAACCAGCACTGTTTAATAACACCAGTTTTTGGAATCCATAGTACGCTAGGCTCAAAGTGTATCCTCCATAACTTCGATGGGTTGCCCAGGCCGTTCGGTGCCTGCAAGCTCTTCAAACAAATCCAGATAACGATGTACGGCGGGTAGAAGCCAATAAGCCCCGTCAGAAACAATCAGAAAACCGATACGCGCGGCACTGTCGAAAATCTCTTTGAGCATTTGTGGCTGGGTAATTTCTTCTGCTTCCAAAACGACATGATAGCGTTGCCAAAGCGTGTCCAGTAAAACCGCATCAATACGCCATTGCTGGAATTGGAACAAATGCAACCCTTGGTCGGCTTGGTATTCAAACAGCAACATCAGCAGCAGCGCCAGCCGACGGGTCAGTTTGCCAGTATATGAGCTGGCCTGATCGCTTTTAAAGTACGCAAAACCGCGTCCGTCAACCACCAGGGCAAAACCTAAGGCAGAAAATAACGCATCATAATCAGTTTGGTGATTTTCCAGCTCCACCCAAAGTTCGGTGTCGGTCAGGCGGTTTAAGTGGGCGCCGGAACCCAGCTTTTTGAACAGCTCCTGGAGTTGGCTTAAGGCATTTAAATTGATGCTCATGGCTGTTTGGCAAGATGATGGCTGTGTAAGCGGATAGCGACTTGTGTGAGGGTGACGCGTATTTCTTTCGGGTCTGGTGTCGCCGTCATATCCGGCAAACGGATTAATTTATGATACAGCTTTAGCAGTGTGGCATCCCGATAATGGCCGTAATGTTCGGTCAGCCAGCCCATTAAATCGGGTAGCGGCAAATTTTGCCGAAGATGTTTAACAATCGCCTCTTCATCTATCCGTTCCAGTTCTATCGGCAGGTCATCGGCAATGGCTTCTGGAAAACCGACTGCTAGCGGTTGATACCCGTGTGCCTGTTCCATCAGCGTCAACAGTTCAGATCCGATAGCGATGGAGAAAGTCCGTTCTTTGCGCCAGACCGGCAAACAGTTTTGCGGCAAAGTCCGGCGCAAACCTTTTTTACGCACCTCTCCTAATAATTTCCCAATCGCCGTACTGAGTTGGTTATGGCGGCGAATCTCTTCGCGCAGAGGCATTAAGGTATTGGTGCATTGTTTTAAGGTCAAAAAACCGGATTGCTTTAAATCCTTCACCCTAAAGCCGACTTGCCGCAACATCAACTGATAACTGTATAACCCGCCTTGGGTTGCCAGTTGTTGCGCTAACGATGCCAACACCGTTTCCGCCGCTTCCAGCAACGGATAAAAACTGCCGCCCGCCCCCGTGTCCATCAGTTCGGTCATCGGCTGCACATAACGGTCATAGGCTTCTAAGACTTCACGGTAACGCCGTGCCAAAGGCATCCGTTCATCGGCTGCTTTGGCCCGTTCGGAAATCGCTTGGATGGCTTGGGCATCCTCATCCAGTTGCTGTAAGATTTGCCGCAATTGCCTGTCAATCCGAACCGTGCCCTGTTGCAGGGCCGCCATATCCCGTTCTTGCAAGGCTTGCTGCAATTGTCCCAAACCCGTTTTAATGTCGGTGATGCGGGCTTTTAAGATGTCCGACAAACCCAGTTCGTGTTCATGCAACAAACTTGCAACGAATTGCCGGACGTTTTCGTTGAGCTGCAAGGCATCGCTGCGCGGTATGGTAATCAACAATTCGGCGTTGACCAGTTGTTGCAAACGCTCGACCTGCTGGTCTTGGGATTCGTGCGGATAGGTTTTAGCCAGAAGCCCAAGCAAGTCGTCGCGTCCATAGGAACAAACATCACGGTTAAGCAACACTAGACGCTCTATTGCGCCCCAGTGTTTATCGAGTGCGCGAATCAGGCTGCGTGGGTTGATCATAGCGGGATAGTAAGACTGTGGGTTATAGTTCAATAAAACAGACCAGCCTGTAGGTCACGGGTGGACAGTCAAACCCACGCCAAACTGCGTCCCCACGCTGGAGAGACTGTGAAAATATTGCAAATCCCAGCGATTCTCAAGTCGTCCGGCGTGGTATTTTTTTCGTACAGTTTTTTCTCATATCAACATCTTCGCCAAACGGCAAGAATGATTCCATTGTTAATGAAACCGAAAGAAATGACCAGAAAAGGTCGAATACCCGTTTCTTAAACCAAGCATCACCCGCCTAATCTGATCATGGACGAAATAATCACAACTCTTAGCAGCCTGAGCTCATCGCTGGCACCTCGGACGTTCAAGCAGCTAATCCTGATCATTGAAGCCGTGTTGGCGATGACCGGGCGAGTCACCTGGCTGGGCATATCCCGCCGGACTGAAAAAGGCGGCAGTTATCGGACGGTGCCACGTTTTTTCAAAGAAAAAATAGATTGGCCAAAATTGTGTCGGCAACCGATAAAACAACACACACAGGGAGCTAAAGGGACATGATTGCTGGTTGGCAGGGCATGCATTCGGCTTGTCAGCCGCGCCATGATTCAACGC